>DASSZK010000315.1:0-3280 GCA_035702845.1 Acidimicrobiales bacterium | reverse complement strand
GCAGGGGCGTCTTGTACTAGCTTCAACATTGGCGTACTCCTCCCCGCCGGTCTCACCCGGCAGGCTCGTTGGTGGTTCAACTTGGAGGGTACGTCGCGGGCTTCGTCAGATCCAGGATCCACAACTTTTGGTTATAACTCCGTCCAGCGGGTGTGCAGATGCACGAACGGTTACCGTCGGCGTCCTCAACTACCCAGTACGCCGGTGCGGCGACTTCGCTCACCAGGCGCCCCCCAGCGTCGAGGACAGCTTGGAGCCGATGTGGGGCTTCGTCTTGAGGGACCCATACGTCGAAGTGCCAGCGCTGCTGAAACTGCTGTTCGGGAAGCGCCAAGGACTGGTCGGTATCGTGCGGGTCTTGCCACCATATGGTGGGCACCTGCCCGCTCTTGTCGACGGGTTCCCCTCGGACGATGTCTACCCCAAGCAGTGCGGCGTAGAACGGTGCGAGCTCCTCCCCATGACCGGTGTTGAGCCCCAACTCCAGTTGAGTCAAGCCCGAAACGTCTGCTTCGATCCCGAGTTCCGCAGCGCAGGCACTGATGCGTCGTGCCAGGTCAAGGTCGCGATCGGTTATTCCGTGCACATCGTGGCTCGACAACTCAACGATCACGTCGGTGTAGGTGAGCGTGATGTCGGGATGATGGTTCGCGGCCTCTGCGGCCTCACCTATGGCGTTGACCAGTGCTAGGCCAGTCACGAAGTCGCCGGTGCGAAACCGGGCCTTTATCTGTGCGCGCATCTGTCGCCAGTCATCAATACCCGCTTGGCGCACTTCCTCTGCCGTCAGTGTCGCTCGCTCATTATTCAATGGATGCCCTCCGTCCGGTGAGTCGCCGCACCACGGACAAGCTACCGCTGTCATCGCCACGTCGGGCCTCCGGCATGTCTTGACGCCTTGTTGACCCTAGCGGCCAACGGACCTCAAAAGCATGGAACCGCCAGGGTCGAACGGGCGTTGTACGAAATGATGAGCCGATGGGCGAAGCTCTTGATTATCGGGGCCGTAGCCTGTTTATCGGTGCCCTTTGCCGGGCCCCATGATGCGAGCCGCCACAGCGGCGCCGTGGTCTCGGGGTGGGCAGCCCGCATCTTCCTCCACGGCGAGTTCACGGGCCTCGCTGCTGGCCGGGGCAGCCTGTACACGGCTGAGTGGCACGCCGGCGTGAGCACCATCGTCCGAGTCGACCCCACGGGGCGTGTGCTCGCCCGTTCCTCGACGCTCGAGGAGTTGGGGGGCTTCAGTGTGATCGGCAGACAGCTCTGGGCCGTCATCGGGATCGGCGACGTCGGCCGCCCAGGCGTCCCAGAACTGCTGGCCTTCGACTTGGAGTCTCTAAAAAAGTTGCGCGCCATCCGCCTGGTACTTGGGGCAGACGGGCGGACCTCGGCTAGCGCCTGGGGTCCGGTGACGGCGCTTGGCGCCACGGCCTGGTCCGCATTTGGCTGTGAGCTCGTCCAGGTCGACCCGTCTTCAGGCCGCCTCCTGCACTCTGTCGATCTCGGTAAGCAGGTCGGGTGCGCCAGCAGGCTCGCGATTCGGGGGGCAAGCCTGTACGTTGCCGAGCCCGTAGGACTGGGCGGCAGCATTCAACTCGAGGCACGTAACGCCCGCACCGGGGGCCTGCTCCGCGTCAGCCAGGTACCCGACCCGCCGTTGGGCGTCGGGCTAGTGGCCGCAGGCGACTACTTGTGGGCCGCGGGAGGGGACATGGGAGCAGCCGGAGACCTGTACCTATACCGCGCATCGACGCTCCGATTGGTCGGGGCAAGCGGGACGGAGGGCGGGGGTGGCCCCGTTCCGGGTGGCCGGGGCGTCGTGCGCTTGCCGGCGACGAGCGAGTACCCGGCGATCGACGCCTCCGCCGGAGTGGTGTGGGTCGGCAGCCAGGGCGGTGACGCAGCTTGCTTTGACGCCCGCACGGGGCGACTGGAGGCGATGGGGATCCCCCGGCCCGATGTCGTGACTGGGAACGTGGTCGTCACGACTTTCGGCACCTTTGCCACCGGGTCCTCTCCCGCCAGCGGCGCGAGCGGCCTAGTCAGGGTGACGCCTCCAACGGCGTGCAAGGCAAGCGACTGATGAACCGGTGCTCGCGACTGTGCTTCGCCGCCCAAGCAGAGTTGAGCCGCAGCCCTTACTTGGCTATCGAAAAACCGCTTGTGACCATCCGAAAGGCCCATTACGTCGTCCATAATATTGACGACCTCGAAGCAGGTCGACCGACCAGCTGCGCCACGTCGGCTAGCTTGCACGACAGCAAGCCTGATGAAAGAACCTCTCTGGAGAGGACGGCATGGCGACAAGCTCATACCGGCTGTACCGGCTGTACCGGCTGTACCGGCTGTACCGGCTGCAGGTCGTCGGGATGTTCATAGTCTTCTCGCTCGTCGCCGTGTCGCTGTGGGTGGTGGCCGCGACTGGTTCGCGAGGGCCCGGATGGTTGTTCACCGCAGGATGGACAGCCGTGCTCGTCTTCCTCGCCAGGGTGTTTCTTTGGCAAACAGTGTACGAATTGCGCTTGGACGGGGACACCTTGTACTGGAGAGCGCCCCTGAGGTCAGGTGCGGTCCGGCTTTCTGAGGTCCGCGAGTTGCGGCCGAAGAGGTTCGCACAGAACGCGGAACTGATCAGGCTGGCCGACGGGTCGTCTCTGATGGTGCTCATGATGAAGGGCTTCTTGCCCTTCGTCAACGACATCGCAAGGGAAGCGCCTGACCTGCCCGTAAAGGTAAGGCCCTTCTTCTCACGGTTGTCCGAGAAATGGCCCCTGCAGGGCGATGGAGGTTACGACAGAGGTCCCTGAAGTTGGCGGCCCTGCAGTCGCGATGGCGGTTGTGCTCATTCCCCTCGGCAGTATCGGAGCCGCCTTGGCAGCAGCCGTCCCCTGCAACCGCACTACGCGCTCGCGGCACCTGACAAGGTTTTGTCCGGCACGACTGATCTCTACGCGCCAAGCCCGCCACCGCTCAGCGGACGAGGGTCGGCGGCGCCATGTAGCGCTCAGCCGGTGAAGCCGCGACGCTCCCGCCGCAAGAACGCAGCACGATAATGCTTGATCTGGCCGCGTCCCCCAACGAGAGGACGCCGGCTCGACAAATATCCGTGGATTAAGCGACATGAGCGGCACCTCACTAATGGGGCAGAGGCCGGGAGCCCACGCAGGATGTTCGAGAGGGCCAATGGCGAGGGAGAACACTGGGCGCGGACCGACCGAAGACTTCGTCGAGCGGAGCGGTCAGTTCAGGCCTAGCTGTTCGAGAGCGGTACGAAGCAGCT
>DASSZK010000248.1:0-8420 GCA_035702845.1 Acidimicrobiales bacterium | reverse complement strand
CGTCAGGGCCGCATAGCTCCCTGACGCAGGGTGGCGTTGTCGACGTCCGGGACGCCAACAAACCACCGGTGGAGGCCCTTGGGCCCTGATCGGCACCGGCCCTGATCGGCCGGCCCTGATCGGCCGGCTCTGATCGGCCGGCTCTCAGCCGCCGGCGTCAGGTGCCGAGCAGGCCCAGGTCGCGAAGCGCAGAGCGAAGGCCCTCAACGTCAGCGCGGGTGTGGGCTGCCGACAGGGAGATGCGCAGGCGGCTCTGGCCGGGCGGGACGGTGGGCGGGCGCACGGCCGGTACGTACAGGCCTTTCACGCGCAATGCCTCGGCGGCGTCCAAGGCTGCCTGTTCGCTCCCCGTCATCACAGCGACGATGGGGGAGGGGTGTTCGGCCTTGGGGACAAGCGTGCGGCAGTGCCCCTCCAGCCGGGCGAGGAGCGTGCTGCCTTCGGGGCTACGCAGTACGTCCAGGGCGGCGAGGGCGCCGGCGGCGCTTGCGGGTGCCAGGGCCGTGGTGAATATGAACGGCCGGCAGCGGTTTACGAGCAGGTCGACCATGGACGAAGCGGCGCACACGAAGCCCCCCTGGCTGCCCAGCATCTTGGACAGAGTGCCGACCCGCACGATCTGTTCGCCCTCTAGCGGCACAGGCCCTGGGGCCCCGGCGCGAAAGTGAGGCCCGAGCACGCTGTGCGCCTCATCGACCACCAATAACGCGCCGTACGCCACGCAAATGCGGGCCAAGTCCTCCAGGGGTGCCCAGTCGCCGTCCATTGAAAAGACGGCGTCGGTGACCACCACCGCTCTTCCGGGCCAAGCCTCCAACAGCCCGGCCACGGCTGAGGCGTCGCAGTGGGGGTAATTCTTCACCTCGGAGCCCATGGAGCGGGCCAACCGGCACCCGTCCACTATCGAGGCGTGGTTCAGCTCGTCAGAGCAAACGAGTGTGCCAGGGCCGGCGATAGCTGAAAGCACGCCGAGGTTCGCCGCGTAGCCGCTCGGGAATACCAGCGCCCTTTCCGCAATCTTCCAGCTAGCGAGCGCATCTTCCAGTTCGGCGTGCACCGGCCGAGTGCCCCCGAGGAGGCGGGCTGAACCGGCCCCGGCGCCCCACCGGCGGACGGCTTGCATGGCGGCCGCCTTGACCTTGGGATGAACCGAAAGGCCGAGGTAATCGTTGCTGGAAAACATGACCATGTCGCCGGACATCGTCGCCGTGGCATCGTAAACCTGGAGCTCACGCCAACGGTTCCTGGCTCGTGCCTTGGAGTTCTTGGCCTCCACCCACTCGCGCCACTTGCCGCCTGGCGGAGTGCCGGCGTTCAACAGCGCTCGTTCGAGCTCAGGCGGCACCTACGGCGGCGAGGACGAAGGCCTGGACACGGGCTTCGTCTTTCCAGGCGTCGTAGCGTCCAGATGGCCCCTGGTGGCCCGCCCCCAGCTCCGTCCGCAGCAACAATGGAGCGTCGCCGGTTGACATGACGCGTAATTTGGCCACCCACTTTGCCGGCTCCCAGTAGCCGACACGGGGGTCGTTGAGGCCGGCAGTGACGTACATCCATGGGTACGCCGCGGCGCGGACATTGTCGTACGGCGAGTAGGACTTCATGTACGCGTACGCGTCCGGGTCGTCCCGGGGGTTGCCCCACTCTTCCCACTCGGTCACCGTCAGCGGCAGGCTCTCGTCTGACATCGTTGTGACCACGTCCACGAACGGGACCTCCGCCACCACGGCGCGGAACAAGTCGGGCCGCATATTGGCGACGGCGCCCATCAGCAGGCCGCCGGCGCTTCCACCTCGTGCCACCAGGCGCTCCGGCGAGGTCCACCCGTCGGCGACCAATTTCTCCGCGCAGGCGATGAAATCCTCGAAAGTATTGCGCTTGTTCCTCAGGCGTCCCTGCTCGTACCACGGGCGCCCCATCTCGCCTCCGCCTCTGACGTGCGCGATGGCGAACACGAAGCCTTTTTCGAGCAGGTTGACCCGCAGGTGTGAAAAGGTGGGATCTATCGGGATCTCGTAACTGCCATAACCGTAGAGAAGGCAAGGCGCGCTGCCGTCCAGCACTTGGCCCGCTCGGCACACAAGCGAAACGGGCACTTGGGTGCCATCGCCGGCGGTAGCCCAGATCCGTTCGCTGCGGTACTGCGACGGGTCGAAACCTCCGCCCACAGTTGCCCGCTTGACCACTCGCCGCTCACGGCGGGCCATGTCGTACTCGATGCTCGAAGGGGGGTTGACGAGCGAGCTGTAACCGAACCGCACGAGCTCGGTGTCCCACTCCATCGTGGCCTCGGCTCCCAGGGTGTATGCGGGTTCGGGCTGGTTGACGACATGCTCGTCGCCGTCTTCAAGACGTACGATCCTCAGTTGTTCGAGGCCCCCGGTGCGCTCGAGCACGACGGCGTAGTTGGCGAAGGCGTCGACGGACTCGACCTTGACCTCGGGCTCGTAGGGAAGGAAGGGCTGTAGGGCGGAGGGGTCGTCGTCGCCGACCGGCAGGCTGAACAGGGCAAAGTTGTCCAGCTTCTCCCCATCGGGGCCTGCGTTTGTCCGCACGAGCCACACGTCGCCACCGAGCGCCGGGTGACGGGCATGCTCGACGTCGTACTCGACCGCTTCGCGCCGGGCCAGCACCACCGTAGGCTCACCCCGGTCCTTGTCGGCTTTCAAGTACCGGACTTCGCTCGAAGTCTTGGACTCGCTCGTTATCAGGACGTAGCAGTGCGAGCGGGTCAGCTCGACTGACACGAAGAAGCGCTCATCGTCTTCCTGGTAGACGAGCTGGTCCTTGGACGCCGGGGTGCCGAGCACATGGCGCCATACCTGCCATGGCCGCATGGACTTGTCGGGACGCACGTAATAGATGCTCTTGCCGTTGGTGGACCAGGCTGAGCCGTAGTAGACGTCTTCGACCAGGTCGGCGAGGTCGTCGCCGGAGCCGAGGTCCCTGAAGCGCAGGCTGTAGCGCTCGGAACCGTCGAGGTCTACGGCATAGGCCAGGACTTCCTGGTCCGGGCGCAGGTCGAATACACCCAGAGCGATGTAAGGGCTGTCACCGGCCAGCTCGTTCTGGTCCAGTACAACGCGCCCTGCTACCGGCTCCACACTGCCAGGCGCCGGCATACCCTCCAGTGCCGGCGGAGGCGTTCCGTCACCCGCGTAACCAGCCCCGGCCAACGCGGCCCGGGCAGCGGCCAGCACCGTGCCGGCGCTCAGCTGGTGGCTCGGGTCGGGGCGCCTGCAGTACACGGGGTACTGCTGACCCGCCACGGTCCTCGACCAGTACCAGTACCCGTGGTGGAAGCTCGGGGTCGAGACATCCGACTCGGCCACTCTCGACCGGATGCGTTCGAAGAGCTGGCCTTGGAGCTCGGCCGTGGGCGCCATGACGGCGTCTGCGTAGTCGTTCTCGGATTTCAGGTACGCGACGACTTCGGGGTCGTCCCGCGTCGCCAGCCACTGCCAGTCGTCGGGGCGCGAGTCTCCGTGAGCGGTGTGAGAGGTCGGCCGGCGAGGGGCGCGGGGTGCGGAGAGAGTTTCAGGGTGCAACATGGTTCCGTCAACTGTGGCACGATCTTCCCACTCGCATGGTCCAGCTAGGTGCAAAAATCACCCGCAACGGTACAGAGGCGGCACGTATGGTGGCCTCGGGCACGCCCGTTGTGCTCATAACGGAAACCGGCGGCCCAACGGACAGCGTCCAGGCCAGTGCAGATGCCGGTTGTCCGGCGTCGCCACCGTGCGACCCGCCCGGCCTGGTGGCGATGATGATCGGCCCAGGCGGCCCCGAATTGGAGGCCGCTGCTGCCGAGATGGCGGGCGAGCTTTTCGTATGGGCGCGGCGCAGTTCGCCGCCGGCGCCCTGAATGCGCTGAACCGCTTGCCAGGTACGCTGGTTGCATGCGCCGCCGGATGATGAAGAGCAAGATCCACCGAGCAACGGTGACTGAGGCGAACATCCACTACGTGGGCTCTGTGAGCATCGATCCGGTCCTTATGCGGCAGGCCGACATCGCCGAGTGGGAGCAGGTGGCCGTGCTCGACATCGACAACGGAGCTCGGTTCGAGACCTATGCCATCGTCGGCGAGCCGGGCCAGGTATGCCTGAACGGAGCTGCGGCGCGCCTGGTGGTCCCCGGGGACAAGGTCATCCTCATCACCTACGCCGACTACGAGGATGCCGAGCTGGAAGGGCACAAGCCCACCATCGTTTTCTGCGACGAGTACAACCGGGCTGTCGACAGCCCGCTAGAGGCCGTCTGAGCCGTCTGAGCCTGTCTCGGGCTCCTGGACGCTACGGCGGCCAGGGTTGTTACTATCGACGTAGGAGAAATCCCACCTGAAGGGACGCTCGATGGCAACTGCACAAGATCTTGACCTAGGCCGCTACCAGCTGGGATGGAACGACGTCGAGGATTTTTACGTCTTCAAGCCCAAGAAGGGGCTGAGCGAGGACATCGTCCGCGAGATGTCGTGGATGAAGGGCGAGCCCGAGTGGATGACCCAGCGCCGGCTCAAGGCCCTGCGCTACTTCGAGCGCCGGCCGATGCCGACTTGGGGTGGGGACCTGTCGGGGATCGATTTCAACGACATCTTCTACTACATCAAGCCGGTCGACAGGCAGGTCGACGCATGGGACGAGCTGCCGGCGTCGGTGAAGGCGACCTACGACAAGCTGGGCATCCCGGAGGCTGAGAGGAAGTACCTCGCCGGGGTGACTGCTCAGTACGAGAGCGAGGTCGTCTACCACCGCAACCGCGACGAGCTGGCGAAGCAGGGGGTTCTGTTCTGCGATATGGACACCGCCCTGCGCGAGTACCCGGACCTCGTCAAGCAGTACTTCGGTACGATCATCCCCCCCAACGACAACAAGTTTGCCGCCCTGAACTCCGCGGTGTGGTCGGGTGGCTCGTTCATCTACGTGCCACCGGGCGTCAAGGTGGACATGCCGCTGCAGGCGTACTTCCGCATCAACACCGAGAACATGGGCCAGTTCGAGCGGACGCTTATCATTGCCGACGAGGGAGCCCAGGTCCATTACATAGAAGGCTGCTCCGCGCCGGTGTACACCACTGACTCTTTGCATTCGGCCGTGGTCGAGATCGTCTGCAAGCAGGCCAGCCGGGTGACGTACACCACCATCCAGAACTGGTCCAACAACGTGTTCAACCTGGTGACGAAGCGGGCCTACGCAGAGGCCGAGGCCCATATGGAATGGATCGACGGCAACATCGGCAGCCAGCTCACCATGAAGTACCCGGCGGTCTACCTCATGGGCCCCAAGGCCTCGGGCGAGGTGCTCTCGGTGGCCTATGCCGGGGCCGGCCAGCACCAGGACGCGGGGGCCAAGATGGTCCATGCCGCCCCTGAGACCACTTCGACCATCATCTCCAAGTCCATCTCCAAAGACGCCGGGCGTACGTCTTATCGGGGGCTCGTTCGCTTCGAAGAGGGGGCCAAGCGCTCGAAGAGCTTCGTGCGCTGCGACGCGCTCCTGCTGGACGAGCGCTCTCGCTCGGACACCTATCCATATATCGAGTTCGGCGAGCACGATGCCCAGGTCGGCCACGAGGCGACGATCTCCAAGGTCGGTGACGACCAGCTCTTCTACCTCATGAGCAGGGGACTGTCGGAGCAGCAGGCCATGAGCATGATCGTCAACGGCTTCATCGAGCCGGTCACCCGGACCCTGCCCATGGAGTACGCCGTGGAATGGAGCCGTCTCATCGAACTGCAGATGGAGGGCAGCGTCGGCTGAGAGTTGTCTGGGCCGGACCGGCCCAGGTGCTTTGTCCTCGTAAGATCTCCAGCAATGGGCGCTGCGCTGGGTCTGGCCGTGATGTTGATCGCGGCGGTCGCGGTGCTTAGCATCGCGCTGAATTCCCAGCGCACCCCGTTCCAAGCCGTGCACACCCGCCGCTCCGCCGACCCGAGGCCGCCGGGGATGGTTCGCGACGCCACTGCCCGGGAGCAGGGGTTCGAGCGGGGCGATCCCCCTGGAGCGGCCTTACCCGATGCCTCCGGGAGAGGCGCATCCGCTCCCGATCGCTCCGGGCCTCATCCGCTCGGGCCTGATCCGCTGAAGCACGATCAGCTCAGGGGCGGCCAGCCTGGATCTGGCCGTCATCCGAGCAGCGATCATCCCAGTGGCGATCATCCCAGTGGCGATCGTCCCAATGCGGAGCACCCCGGTAGCGACCTGAGCGAGGAGTTCCCTCCTTCCTCCGGCCAGGGGGGTGGCGGCCGCGACGCCGGTCTCGAGCCAGGTGGCCGCAAAGGCGCTCCCGGGAGCGGTCGAGGCCGTACTCACAGGTCCAGCCAGCCACCTGATGCACCGGGGCTTCCCGAGACGGCTGACGGTCGTGGTTCGCAGGGCCAAGCCGCTCCAGCCGAGCCGGGCCCTGCAACAGTCGCCGCCGACCCAAGGCCGCTCCGTTCCCAGGCGACGGCTCGGGTTATGTCGCTCGTCGACGAACGCCAACTGGGCCCGGTGACAAAGAGCCGGCTTACGTTGCGCGTCGAGCCCGACGGTGCCGATCCGTTCGAGGTCGTTGCCAGGGTCGCCTTTTCCAGCCCGGAAGCAAGGTCACGGGTCAAGGTGGGCTCCGTGGTGCCGGTTCGCTATGACGCAGAAGACCACCGCCGAGTGGTGGTCGAGGTGGCTACGGGCGACGACTGAGGCCGCGTGGTGGGCGCTGTCCCACTCGAGCGACGGCCCCTACAGGTCCGGCTCCGGGCAGGGCCTAAGCTGTGTGCCATCGTGGCTGTCCTTTCGACCTACAACTTCGGCGCGGGCACGCTGGACGCCCTTCCTGGCCCGGGTTGGATCCGTGAACTAAGGCGGGCCGCCTGGGACCGTTTCGCCGCCTCAACCCTGCCCACCGAGTCAGAGGAGATCTGGCGCTACAGCCGGATAGGCCAACTCGATCTGGGTCACTATGCCCCTCTGCCGGAAGCTGACGGGGACCGTGAGCTTGACCCGGGGGCTTTGAGCCCTCTCGTCAACGAGCTGGTCCGTGCGGCCGGGACGGGCTCCCGCCTTCTGGTGCTTGACTCGCGAGGCCGGGGCGTTCTCAGCGGGCCGGTGCCAGATGACGGTGTACCGGATGACGGTGTATCGGTGTTGCCGTACGGCGGGGGGCCGTTTCATCTCGGCCCCACGGGTGATACCGACCCAGGCGGTTCGAGCCGCGCCGCTTCCTCGGCAACCATCGGTGGCCCGCCGCCTGAGGCGTGGGTCGCGCTCAATTCTGCGCTTTGCCCGGCCCCTTGGCGCGTGAAGGTGCCGGCAGGGGCGCATGCGCAGGCGCCTCTGGTGGTCGTCCACTGGCTGGAAGGCGACAGGTCGGTTGTGTTCCCTCGACTTGAGATCGAGATGGGGCGGGGTTCTTCAGCCAGTGTCGTGCAGATTTTCGCCTCGCCTGACCACGAGCTGCTCAGCATCCCCGTAACGGAAATGTCGCTGGGTGCAGGGTCGAGGCTGCAGCTCGCGCAGGTCCAACTTCTAGGCCCCCGGGTGTGGCAGCTGGGCAACCAGTCGAGCTGGCTCGACCGAGACGCCGCTTTATTGTCGATGACCGTTGCTGCGGGCGGCTATTACGCCAGGGCGCGCAACTCTTCGGTGCTGGGCGGGCCCGGCGGAGAATCCCAACTGCTGGCGTGCTATTTCGGGTCCGGCAAGCAGATGCATGACCTGCGGACCATCCAGCATCACGCCGCTCCCTCCAGCCGCTCGGCACTTCTTTTCAAGGGCGCAGTCGCGCAGGAGGCGCATTCGGTCTACTCCGGCCTCATCAGGGTGGAAAAAGGAGCCAAGGGTACGAACGCTTTCCAGACCAACCGCAACCTGGTCCTCTCTGAGGGGGCGGTCGCCGACTCGGTGCCGAACTTGGAGATAGAGGACAACGACGTGCGTTGTTCACATGCTTCTGCGGTAGGGCCGATCGACGAGTCGCAATTGTTTTACCTGGAGAGCAGGGGTGTACCCACGGAGCGGGCACAGCGCCTCATCGCCCTGGGTTTCATGGACGAGGTGCTCGAACAATTTCCTGTGGCGGGGATGCGGCCCGTGCTGCGTTCGGTCCTGGCTGACAAGTTGTCGGAAGCGGGTTTTGGCGCCGGCACGCCATCTGCCTCCTCGGGGCAGGCGGAGGTCGGGGAATGAGCGAGGAGATCCGGGTGGCTTTGGCGGACTTGACGGAAGGGTCCGCCGTCAGGGTTGAGGGCGGCCCGTCCGGGGTCTGCCTCGTGATGCTCGAAGGCAAGGTGCACGCTCTGGCCGACCGCTGCAGCCACCAGGACTGGCCATTGTCCGACGGCGAGGTGTACGCCAGCGAGCGCAGCATCGAATGCACCAAGCACGGCAGCACGTTTTCCGTCGACGACGGCAGGCCTTTCTGCCTTCCGGCAACCCGGCCGGTCCCC
>DASSZK010000201.1:0-3905 GCA_035702845.1 Acidimicrobiales bacterium | reverse complement strand
AGCCGCGGTTCCGCTCCGAGCAGGTTTGGAAGGCCCTGTGGGAGCGTGGGGCGCGCCCCGAAGAGATGACCAACCTGCCCAAAGGCGTCCGCGAGTACCTCTCGGAGATGCTCGCCCCGGCCCTGGGGCAGGCGGCCCACTCTGTGTCCGCGGACCGCCAGACGACCAAGTGGCTGTGGTCCCTGGCCGGCGGTGCCCAGATAGAGACGGTGCTCATGCTCTACCCCGACCGGGCGACGGTGTGCATCTCGAGCCAGGCGGGCTGTGCCATGCGCTGCAGCTTCTGCGCTACCGGGCAAGGGGGCTTCTCTCGCCAGCTGACCAGCGGAGAGATCGTGGAGCAGGTAATCGCCGCCCGGCGCTCGGCGGCGCCGCGCCGGTTGGGCAACGTCGTGTTCATGGGCATGGGCGAGCCCATGGCCAACTACGACAACGTCTGGCAAGCCGTGACGGCGCTGCACGACCACATGGGCCTGTCAGCACGGCACTTGACGATTTCGACCGTGGGCGTTGTCCCCGGCATCCGCCGCCTCGCCGGCGAGCAGCTGCCTGTCAACCTCGCCGTGTCGCTGCACGCGGCGCGCGATGAACTTCGCAACCAGATCGTCCCCCTGAACCGGCGCTACCCGTTGTCGGTGCTCATGAGCGCGTGCCGGGACTACCTCGCCGCCAAGAACCGGCGGCTGTCGTTTGAATGGGCCATGATCGACGGGGTCAACGACACCCCACGAGATGCCGCCGAGCTCGCTGAGCTGGCGCTGCCTTTGGGCGCCCACGTCAACCTGATCCCCCTCAACCCGACGCCGGGCTACCCGGGACGGGGCACGGCAATGGCCGGCGTGAGGGCCTTTCGCGATGAGCTGGCTTTGCGCGGGGTAAACGCCACCGTTCGGCGCAACCGGGGCACTGACATCGACGCCGCCTGCGGGCAGCTGGCCGCCCGGGCTGCGAGTGCCGGCGTCGCTGTCACTGTCGGTGCGGCGCGCTCTCAGGTGACACACTGAGTCCTGTGGCCAACACGAAATGGCTAGACCGGACCCAGCCCCAGACGCTCTACTCGGCGACGATCCTTCTTTATTTCAACGCCTTTTGGTGGCTGCTCGACCTCATGCAGTACGGCTTCACCTACATCGACTTCCTGGGGTTCGCAATACTTAGCCCCCTCCTGGCCATCGGCGCCGTGCTCTGCGGCGTCGGGATCGCCAACGACCGCCGGGAGGGCTACTACGGCGGGCTGCTCATCGCAGTGCTCAACCTGGCCGCACTGGCTGTGTGGTTCTTCGCGGTGGAGGGGCGCTCCATCCAGGTGATCTTGAACCTCGTCTTCGGCGTCGCCCTCCTCGCCCTCCTGCTACATCCCTCGAGCCGCAATTACCAGGGAGTCTGGTTCAAGGGCTTGAGCGGCCTGGAAAAGGCGGTCGGCAGGGCACGGGTGCGCCGGGCCAAACGCCGCCGCGGCTGGCACTAAGGCTGTCGCCGGCACTAAGGCTGTCGCCGGCATAGGCCGCGGCCGTGGCAAGCAGTGCCCTCCAGTAGGAGGGCGCATCAATCTAGCGAGGGCACATCAGGCGCCCTCGGCCGGCAACAGGGCGTCGACGAACTCCTCGGCATCGAAGGGGACGAGGTCTTCGGGGCCCTCCCCCAGCCCCACCAACTTGATCGGGATGCCGAGCTCACCGGCGATCGCCACAGCTATCCCGCCCTTGGCAGTGCCATCCAGCTTGGTGAGCACCACCCCGGTGACCTCCACCGCCTCTGAGAACTGGCGCGCTTGTACCAGCCCGTTCTGGCCTGTCGTGGCATCGATCACCAGCAGGACCTCGCTTACCGAGCCCGGCGCCCGGTCCGCGACGCGGCGGACCTTTTTCAGTTCCTCCATGAGGTTGACCTTGTTGTGCAGGCGCCCGGCAGTGTCGGCCAAGACCAGATCGGCGCCGCGAGCAGCAGCGTGCTGGACAGCGTCGAACACCACGGCGCCCGGGTCGCCGCCCTCGTTGCCCCGCACAAACCCGGCCCCGGAGCGCTCGGACCACAGTTGGAGCTGGTCGGCAGCGGCAGCGCGGAAGGTATCTCCTGCCGCCATCACGACACGGCGGCCCTCGGAAACCTCCCGCATCCCGATCTTGCCGATGGTCGTCGTCTTGCCGACGCCGTTGACACCGACGAAGAGCCAGACCGTCGTTGCTCCCTCACCGGCGCGGTGCAGATCGAGGTCCCCCTGGAGCTTGGCAACGAGCTCGTCGCGCAGGGCAGCCACAAGCTGGGCCGGCCGCTCAAACTTTTCCTGGCGGGCGCGTGTTCGCAGGTCGTCGAGGATCTGTTGCACGGTGACCACGCCGACGTCGGCCAGGATGAGCGCCTCTTCCAGTTCCTCCCACGCCTCCTCGTCCAGCTTGCCCCGGCCGCGCAGGCCTGCCAGGTGGCCGGCCAGCGAGGAGCGCGCCTTGCCCAGGCGGTCGCGGAACCGTGGGCGCGCCAGCAGCTCGGGAGCGACGGCTGCTTGCGGCTCGACCTCGACGACGTCGATGTCGCCGGTAGTCCCGTCAGCAGGTGCCAACTCCCCGGCTGGGAGTGCCTGCCCGTCGACCAGCTCGTCGCGCGCCGGCGGGCGCTCAGGCGGCAGGGTGGGCGTGGGGCGCCCCCCTGGGCGCCGGCCCTGCCCGGCCGGGCGGACGGGGGCCTTGGTGGCCGTCGTTACGTCCCTAGGGTCCCGGGGCGGCGGGACGGGGATCTCGTCGACCGGACCGGCTTCCCACTGCGGTGGCCGGCGCGCCTTTCGACGAGGACCGAGGAACAGGGCCCACCCGCCGAACGCGACGGCAACGGCGGCGAGGCAGAGGACGATGACCAGGGCTGGGATCATGACCGGTCGAGACTACCGGCAGGCGGGAGACCAACCCGTTGGCAGCTTGCCACGCGGGCGCCAGAGGAGGCCGCTAGCTGCCAGCCGCTAGCTGCGAGCCGGTTCGTCCAGGACGATCGGCGCCTCCGCGCCGGCGGCCGGAGGCCGCTCGGGCCGGCGCTCGACCTTCTCGCTCACCACGATCGAGGAACCTCCGGGGGGCATGCTGACGCCGTAGAGGCAGTCCGCCGCCTCCATCGTCCTCTTTTGGTGGCTGACTATGAGCAGCTGGGCTTCTTCGCGGAAGTCGTCCACCAGGTCCAAAAATCGCGACAGGTTTATGTCGTCGAGGGCCGACTCCACTTCGTCCATCATGTAGAAGGGCGACGGCCGGCTGCGGAACACGGCAAAGAGGAAAGCCAAGGCCACCAGGCTTCGCTCGCCGCCAGAGAGCAGCGACAGGCGCCTGACGTTTTTACCGACAGGCTTGACTTCGATCTCGATCCCCGACTCCAGGATCGAGGACTCGTCGGTCAGCGCAAGCGAACCATGGCCACCCGGGAAAAGCTTTGCCACCAGCCGGGTGAAGTTGTCTGCCACGTCGTCAAAAGCCGACTTGAAGTCGACGATGATCTGGGCGTCCACCGCCTTGATCACCTTTGCGAGCTCCCTGCGGGCATTGGCAACGTCCTGGGACTGCGCTTCTAAGAACTTGTGGCGCTCTTCGAGCTCGGCGTACTCCTCCAGGGCAAGCGGGTTTATGGGGCCCATCACCCGCAGCTCGCGCTCGAGGTCCCTTGCACGGTTGACCGCACTGGCGCCTTCGGGCAGTTCCGGGCACCCAGCCCCCTCGAGCTCGTCAGGCTCGCACTCAAGGTCACGGCGCACAGTCTCTATCAGAGCTTCGAGCCGCCCCTGAAGCTGAGCCTGCTCGACGTCGAGCTTGCTCGCCTGCTCGCGCAGCGAAGCCAGCCGCCGGTCGATGGCGCCGTGTTGGCGTCGCAACCCCTCTACGGCCTCGGTGACCGAGCGCAGAGCTTCGGCCTGCGCGCGCCGCTGGTCC
>DASSZK010000176.1:0-10532 GCA_035702845.1 Acidimicrobiales bacterium | reverse complement strand
CCAGGGGGGCAAGGGCTAGGTATTGAGCCGCATCCTTAGCCTCGATGGGGAGTGGCAACTTCGAGGCTGCCTCGGCCAGTCCTGGCGCTGGTTCACGGGCCCCGATGCCGCCTGGGACCGGCCCGGGTGGTCGTCCGGTCGCGTGCCGGGCAGCGTCCTGGCCGACCTGGCCCGCACCGGGCAGGTCCCGGGCCCGTACTTTGAGCGCAACAGCCTCGCGTTGGAATGGGTGCCGGCACGTCACTGGATCTACCGGCGGTGGCTCCAGGTGACCACTCTCGGGCCGGACGAGCTCGCAACGCTTTGCTTCGCAGGCGTGGATTATTCCGCCACAGTGCTCATTGACGGGTACGAGTTGGGGCAGCACGAGGGTTGTTTCGCACCCTTCGACATCGACGTGACCGATGTCCTGCGCGACGGGCGCCGGCACCTGCTGTCGGTAGTGGTCCACGCCGCCCCGCCGAGCGAGCCCCAGGTCGGGGACACCTCCGCCGTGCGCGTGCACAAGAGCCGTATGGGCTATGGCTGGGACTTTTGCCCGCGCATGGTACACCAAGGGATCTGGCGACCCGTGTCGCTGCATATCGGGGCCGCTCCGTTCCATCCTCACCCGGCCACGTCGACCGTCCCTGGCCTGGACGAGGGCCGGGTAAAGGTGCCCGGCGCGGAACACCTGGCCCTTTATGACGGGGAACGTCTCATCGCCGAAGCCCAGGCAGACGAAATCGGTGTGGGCCATCCCCAGCTGTGGTGGCCGAACGGGCAAGGTGCACCGCACTGCTACCGCCTACGCGCCCGGGCGCGGGGGTACGAGGCGGGGTCACTGATCGGTTTCCGCACTTTCGACCTGGTCGCTAACACCGGCGCCCCCGCCGGCGCGCGGCCGTACACGGCGGTGGTCAATGGCCGGCCGGTGTTCCTCAAAGGCTGGAACTGGGTGCCCGCCGATGCGCTCTACGGAGCTGTACCGCCTGCGCGACTTGCGCACCTGCTCCACCTCGCGCAGTACAGCGGCGCCAATTGCCTGCGCGTCTGGGGCGGGGGCCTCCTGGAGACTCCTGAGTTCTACGAGCAATGCGATGTGAAGGGCTTGCTCGTCTGGCAGGAGTTCTCGATGTCAAGCTCCGGGATGGGCAGTGTCCCCGCCCATGACACTGCGTTTTTGCGCTTGATGGCACGGGATGCGGAAGCGGTGATCGTCGAGCGCCGGCACCACCCGAGCCTCGCCATATGGGGAGGGGGAAACGAACTGGCGCAGCATGTGCCCGGACGTGACGACGCTCCTCTGGACGAGACCACTCCGGTCTTGGCGGTACTCGGACAAGCGGTACGAGAACTCGACGGCGGCCGCCCTTTCCTCCCCACTTCGCCAACCGGGCCGCACTTCCTCAACCGCCTCGACCTCATACGGGCAAACCCGGAAGGCCAACACGACGTGCACGGGCCCTGGGAGCACCAGGGCTTGGTCGACCACAACGTGCTTTATGACGCCGGCACGTGCCTGATGCACAGCGAGCTGGGGGTTGAGGGCATGACCAACCGCCGCGCCCTGGAAGCCCTCGTCGAGCCCGAGCACCGTTGGCCGGCCGACCGCAGCAACCCGGTATACGAGCATCTTGGCGCATGGTGGGACAATGAGCCGGTGGTCCAACGTTGCTTCGGCGGGCGCCTAACCAACATTGACCTCGTCAGGCGGGCCAGCCAGCACCTCCAATATGACGGTTTGCGTTACGCGGTGGAGGCGCGCTTACGGGGATGGCCCCGCACCAGTGGGGTGTTCCCTTGGCAGTTGGACGAAAGTTATCCCAATGCTTGGTGCACGAGTGCGCTGGACTGGAGCGGCGCACCCAAGCCTGCCTACTACGGCGTGCGCATGGCTTACCGCCCGGTGCACGTGTGCGCGCGTTTCCCGTGCTGGACGTGGGAAGGCGAACCCACCTTCATTGCCGAAGTGTTCGCCTGGCCCGGGCCAGGTTCGGTCACGGCGCGCGTAATCGACTTGCATGGCTCGGTTATGGCGAAAACGTCCTTCGATGTACCGCCTGCTCCAACGCCAAACGACGACCCGGCCCACTCCACACGACCGAGCGCGGCCCTGGTAGTGGGCAAGATCTCCGCTCCGCTCGAGCACGCCCGCGCCGGCAGCATCTTCGTACTGGATCTCGAGTACTCGCCAGGCGCGAGCGCTGGAAGGGCTGTCATGAACCGTTATGTTCTGAGCTCCGGCCCGGACCTCTCGCCGCTGCTCGAACTGCCACCGGCTCAGGTGGCCATGTCGGTGAGGGATGGGGTCGTCGAGTTGGCGCATTTGTCGGGGCCGGCGGCCGTGGGCATCACCCTCGAGGATGGCCGTCCTGCGGGTGGGCCCGGGTGGGCCCTCCCCGCCGACAACATGGTGGTGCTGCTACCCGGGGAGAGCGCCGGAGTGCCAGTGGAGTGGACCAGTGCCCCAAGACAGGACCGGCTCTTGCGGGTGGAGGCCTGGAACGTCGAGGGGCAGCTTTTGCACTGCGAGGACCAGGGAACTTAGCCGCGCACTCCCGTTGTAGCGAAGCGGCCCGGTAGTTTGCAGTCATAGCAGGTCGCGGTCCTGCTTGGTGGCGCCGGAGCGTACCCGGCACGGAGGGAGGCGGGTTCGTGGCGACGAGGGTGCTCGAGCCGGTAAGCCAAGATGTGTTCTGCGTCCACGACACTTGCAACGTCTACGTGGTCCGGTCGGGCGACAGAGCCGTGATAATCGACTTCGGCCGCGGCAAAGTGCTCGACTGCCTTCCCGAACTAGGTGTCGAACACGTGGACGCTGTACTGGTTACGCACTTCCACCGGGACCAAGTGCAAGGGCTTCACCGCGCCATAGCAGCCGGCATCAATGTCTTCGTACCCCCTCTGGAGAGGGACTTGATCCACAACGCCGGCAATTTGTGGGAGAAGCGGCAGCTCAACAACGATTACGACCTGCGCCAGGACAGGTTCTCGTTGCTTTACGGCGTGCCCGTAGCCGGCTGGGTGCGCGAGTACGACTGGAACGTGTTCGGGGCCTTCCGGGTCCTCGTCGTGCCGACACCCGGGCATACAGTCGGTTCTGAGAGCTACTTCGTTGAGAGCGATGGCAAGCTGATCGCCTTTGTCGGCGACCTTCTCTATGCCGCGGGCAAGGTCTGGTCGTTGGCCGCTACGCAATGGAGCTACTCGGGCGTAGAAGGCCTCGTGGCGACCATGTCTTCGTGCCATGAGATCGGCCGCCACAATACGAGCGTCCTGTTGCCGTCTCACGGGGCGCCCATCCGGTCCCCAGCCCCCGCACTGGCCCTCGTGCAGCGTCGGCTACAGGTCCTGGTCGACAACTGGGTGAACCACCCGTGGTCGGTTACCGATTGGTACCGCGAGCCGTGGCAAGCCCTGAGCCCACACCTGTTGCGCAACCGTTCCTCGGTGGCAACGAGTTATGCCCTGATCTCCGATAGCGGCAACGCTCTTTTCATTGACTTCGGCTACGACATATGCGGGGGGATGTTGGGGCAAAGCGACCGGGCCGCCCGCCGGCCTCTGCTCACATCCTTACGTCAACTGCGGGAACGCTTCGGCGTGGAGCATGTGGAGACTGCCATCCCGACCCATTACCACGATGACCATGTCGCCGGGTTCAATCTTTTACATGAGACCTGGGGCACTGAAATCTGGGCTACGTCTGACATAGCCGACATCCTCGAGCACCCTACTCACTACGACCTGCCATGTCTCTGGCACGACCCCATCCCGGTGCAACGAGTGCTCGAAGCGGGGACAACGATCGCCTGGAGGGAGTACGAGCTCGCCCTTTACCCACTGCCGGGCCACACTCGTTACGCCTGTGCCATAGCTTTCGAGGTGGACGGGCGCCGTGTCCTTGCGACGGGCGACCAGCAAAACGGCTGCTGGGATGCCGAGGGTTCGAGGGAACTGCTCAACTACCAGTACCGCAATGGGTTCGAGATCGACGACTACGTGAGGAGCGCGGAGCTTTATAAGCGCCTACAACCGGAGCTTATGGTGAGCGGGCATTGGAAACCCAAGGTCGTCACCCCGGCCTACCTCGACATGCTCCTTGAACGTGGCCACGAGCTAGCACGGGCTCATCGTGATCTCCTGCCCCTCGAAGATGCCGACTTCGGAGCGGCTGGGTTTGGTGCGACGATCCAGCCGTACAGGTCTGAGCTGCAAAAGGGCGAAACTGCCGAATTGACGGTGAGGATAAAGAACCCCTTCCACGAGCCCAGCACAGCCGTCGTATGCCTGGCGGTCCCGAACGGCTGGGCGGTTGAACCGCTAAACGCGGAGGTTGACCTTGCGCCCGGCAGTGAAGGTGAGGCCGGCTTCAAGGTGATAACGGACGGCAAGCCGGCACATAGAGCGCGGGTGGCGGCAGAGCTCTGTGTCGGCGAGCGGGACTTCGGACAGCAAGCCGAAGCGCTCATAACTGTGAAGTGAGCTATGAGAACTGTGTACATGGTGGGCAATGCCCACATCGACCCGGTGTGGCTGTGGCAGTGGCAGGAAGGTCTCCACGAAGTCAGGGCGACATTCCGTTCGGCCATCAACCTCATGGACCAAAACGACGACTTCATTTTCACCTGTGATTCCGTGGCCTACCTGGCCTGGGTGGAGAGGGTCGACCCTGGCCTTTTCGAAGCCATACGCAAACGTGCCCGGGAAGGGCGCTTCGCGGTGGTGGGGGGCTGGTGGATCGAACCGGATTGCAACCTCCCCCACGGGGAATCTCTGGTGCGCCAGGCCTTGTACGCACAGCGGTACCTGTACAGCCGGCTGGGGAAGACAGCGACAGTGGGCTGCAACGTCGACCCCTTCGGGCACCCGGCGACGCTCCCCCAGCTGCTTGTAAAGGCCGGGATCAGCTCGTACCTGTTCCTTCGACCAGAGCCCGTGGAAAAGGAGCTACCGGGCGAGGTTTTTCGCTGGTCCACGCCAGACGGGTCAACCGTGATCGGGTACCGCATACCGTACGGGTACACGAGCCCAGGCGACGGCTTGGAGCGGTTCCTGCACCACGCTTTGGAGTGCATCCCGGGCGGCGACGACGAGGTCATGGTGCTTTATGGCGTCGGCAACCATGGAGGCGGCCCTACGCGCAGGGATCTGACCACTATCGAGAAGCTGCAGGGCGAGGACAACGGGCTCAATCTCGTCCTTGCTTCGCCGGAGGACTACTTTTCGCGCGTGCGGGACCGGTCTGACCTCCCTGAGTACGTCGGGGACCTTCAACACCATGCAGTGGGCTGCTATTCAGCCCACTCGGGTATAAAGCGCTGGAACCGCCGGGCCGAACACCTGCTGCTCGCTGCCGAGCGCTGGGCTGCGGTCGCCGAGCGCCTGGGTGGGCCGGCCTACCCAGACGCCGAACTGGCCCGGGCCTGGCAATATGTGCTGTTCAACCAGTTCCATGACACCCTTGCGGGCACCGCCCTGGCCCCTGCCTACGACGACGCTCGCGATCAGTACGGGTATGCGTCGTCCGTGGCCGCTGACGTGCTCAACTTGTCGGTGCAGTCGGTTGGCAGCCGCGTCGACCTGCCGGCCGAAGAGGGCACGATCCCCTATCTTCTGGCTAACCCTGTCCCATGGCCGGTGACCGCCGATGTGGAGTTCGAACTAGAGGCGACCTCGACGGCCGAGGTCTCTGTAGTCGACGAAGCGACGGGTGAGACGGTGGCGAGCCAGCGAGTGCGCTCCCTTGCCACAGTGGGCGGCCGTCACAGGCGCCTCGTCGTGGCCGCGGACCTACCGCCCTTGGGATATCGGGTCTATCGCATCCGCCCAGCCGGAGGCAGCGCCTACGCAGTGCCCACGGGACCGTCACCCGCTGCGGTCGCCGCGCCCGCGGTCGGAGGGGGCTCGGGAATGCCCGCGCCTCGTCCGGTGACCGAGCGCGTGGCCCTCGAGACCGAGAGGCTGCGGGTGGAAATAGATCCCGCTACCGGCTGGCTTTGTTCCTTTGTCGACAAGCGGACAGGCGTCGAAATGATGCCGGAACGGCCCGGAGCCCACGCGGTGGTGCTCGCCGACGCCTCCGACACATGGGGACATGGCGTCGTTCGCTATGACCAGCGCGAGGGCGAGTTCCGCCCAAGCGCGGTCCACGTGGTTGAGGAAGGGCCCGTACGGACAGTGGTGGAGATCGTGAGCAAGTACGGCGCATCGTGCCTCGTGGAGAAGCTGGTGCTGGGCGCCAGAGCGCCTTGGCTGGAAGTCCGCTGTGCCCTTAATTGGCAGGAACACCAAAAGGCACTGAAGATCCGGTTCCCGTCCGGCATGGCCGGGCCCGAGTTGAAAGCGACCTTTTCCATCCCGTACGGGCGCCTGGACCGGCCGCCCACGGGCACAGAGGAGGTCACCCAGGCATGGGTGGACGTATCGGGGCAGGCGCCCGACGGGAGACGGGTCGGCTGGGCCGTGCTCAACGACGGGAAGTACGCCTACGACGTGGACGGGCCCGAGATCGGGATGACGGTCGCCCGCAGCCCCGTGTTCGCATGGCACGACCCTCATGAGCTCGAGCCCGATGTCACCTACCACTATTTGGACCAGGGTTGGCAGGAGTTCAATTACGCGATCGTGCCTCATGAAGGACGACCGGGGGCGGAGATAGTGCGCTTGGCAGAGCAGTTCAACGAAACCCCTATCGCCGTGCCTGAACATTTCCATCCCGGGCCATTGCCCCCCTCAGGCGCGTTCGCCGGGGGCCCGGGTGCCGCTGCAGCCGACGTAGTCCTCTCGGTAATAAAACGTGCGGAGGACGGGGGGGCCACTGTCGTGCGCGCCTACGAGGCCACAGGGCACCCCGCGATGGCCGTATTACCGCTGCCACTATGGGACCGCACCATTGAGGCGTCTTTTGCCCCGGGAGAGATCAAGACGTTCCTCCTGCCCGACGATGCGTCTCTCCCCATCCGCGACGTCTCATTGTTGGAGTGGGAAGCACACGAGCCGAACGGGGCAAACATACCCCCGCAAGAGCCGCCGACTTGAGCGTCCCCACCACACAGGCCGAAGTGTGCGTCTACGGCGCCACGGCAGCGGGGGTGATGGCCGCCTTGGCCGCCGCCCGCGCCGGTGCCGACGTAGCGCTGGTCGAAGCCGGCCGCCACGTGGGAGGAATGGTTGCTTCCGGGCTCAGCTGGACTGATTTCGGGGACCATGACGCCGTTTCTGGCCTGGTGCGGGAGTTCTACGCCACGGTTGCCCGCTACTACGATGTGACCATTTTCGGGGTTAAAGGCCCGGAGCCGCATGTGGCTGAGAAAATTTTTGCGGACCTGCTCGCCGACGCACGGGTCCGGGTAGAGCTGGGCTGCCCGTTGGTCAGCGTGGAGATCGCCGCCGGCGAGATCAGTGGCATCAAAGGGCCCACCCGGCGTTTCCAAGCCGGCGTCTTTGTCGATGCCTCGTACGAGGGAGATCTCATGGCGCAAGCCGGCGTGAGCTTCCGCGTCGGCCGAGAGCCACGTTCGTTGCACGGCGAGCACTGGGCTGGGCGCCAGCCCGCGTACCGCCCTGGAGCGCACAACTTCGCCGCTATTGTCTCTCCGTTTGCGGGAACACCGGGGCCCTCTCCTGGGACTAGAGCCCCCGCGCCGTTGTTGCCCGAGATCGTGGCCCCGGGCCTTGACGAGCGAGGCTGGCCAGAGGAGGCGTTGGGTGAGGGGGACGGCGCCCTGCAGGCCTACCAGCTTCGCCTTTGCATGACAGACCGGCCGGGCGCAGGCTTGCCGCTGGCGGAGCCGGCCGGTTTCGACCCTGCTCGCTTCGAGGTCCTTGCCCGGTACCTGGCGGTGGCAGGAGAGCGCCTGGGAGCCTCGCAACTGTTAGGGCTTGTGCCTGACCTGCTGCCAGGTGGCAAATGCGACGTCAACTCCATCGGGCCTTTCTCGCTCAACGTCCTCGACGGCTCCAACCGCACGTGGCCCGGGGCAGGCTCCGCCGCCAGGGAGGCGATCTACGAGCACCACCGCCGCTATGCGCACGAGTTGTTGTACTTCCTCACCACAGGTGCTGCCGTGCCTGCGCACATCCGCCAGGAACTGGCGTGGTGGTCTTTGGCGGCCGACGAGTTCACGGACAACGCCGGCTGGCCCCACCAGCTGTACGTACGTGAGGCCAGGCGAATGGTCGGGCGCCACGTACTGACAGAACAGGAGCTCTTACACCCCGGCTCGGACGCCTCGGCGGTGGCGACGGGCTCGTACAACATAGATATACGGGAAATTGAGCGCACGTGGCGGTACCTTCCCGAGTACGTACCTCAGGCCGGTGTCTTCAACGAGGGCTATCTCTCGGTGCCGGTGCCCCCCTACTCTGTCCCTTACGGCTGCCTGCTACCTCGCCGGGAAGAGGCGGCGAACCTTCTCGTACCGGTGTGCTGCTCCGCCAGCCACGTGGCGTACGGGTCACTGCGCACCGAACCCACCCTTATGGCCCTTGGTGAGGCGGCGGGCACGGCGGCGGCACTCGCCTCCCGCAGTGGGGCTCCCCCGGGCGACATCGACCCTGCTGCAATTAGGCAGGTACTGGGACGACGCCAAAACCTCGGGTAAAGACGCCTTCTCGTGCCCGCGTGAGACAGGCGCGGCGAGCTGCCGGCAAGGGTGCTCGCGGGGAGCAAGGGCGCGCCGACCCTCAGCAGATCAGGTGAGGAGGGACACGCAAGTCCTCATGGGCGTAGAGATCCGCGATCGCAACCGGGTCGTCTGCAACGCACATGGCGGCGACCGTGTCTAGGAGCTGGTCGTACTCTGGGCCGGTCTGTCCGGCGTAAGCCGCTGTCATCTGGCCCCACTCGTCCCAGGGCAACATCTCGACCTTGTTAAGGCAAGCCAAGTCCTTGACGAGGTTGCCCCGGATCTCCGCAGCACCGAAGTTTGACGTCCCGTACACGCCGAACGTAGACGCATCGACTTCCCCGTTCCGGTAAGCGGCCCACGCCTCAACGCCGGAAAGGAACTCGCCGGGCAACAGATCCTCGGCGTGGTCAAGGAATTGTCCTCCAAGGATTTCCGGGTCGGTCCTCACCCACCGCTGGTCACCAGCGCTCCAGTGCTCCACCACCCAGTGGTCGAGGCTCTGGCCGGGCTGGAAGTACGTGGCGAAGCCGCACCGCGCCCGGCTCAGGGCCCCGTGCCTGCGAAGTAGGGCGCAGGCGATTACGGCGAAATGCCGGCAAGTCCCCACCACGCGTAGTTCCGGGGCTCGCGGCTCAACCAAGGGCCGGTCCAGCAAGGCCACGAGTTCCTCGATCAGCCGTCGGACCGGTCGCATTTGGTTCGTGGCAAAGCGGTCTTGGCTCAGGCCAAGCTGCTGTGCATCTGCGGGTTGTAGGACGAGCGACCGGACGGGCCGGCAAATCTCGACCGGGCCCCCACCAAGGCCGCTCAGGACGGCGGGTGCAATCCCCTCCAGGTCGGTGAGAGGGCCCGGAGATGCGTAATCGGTATCCATTAGTCGCCACGCTATCGGCCGCGCCCGCGTGCCCCAACCGCAGTGGGAGGGGCGGGCCGTGACAGGTTCTCACATGTCTGGTGTCGTGGGCCTTAACGGGAACCAAGTACCGTTACTTGGCATGGGGATCCCAGAGGCCATCGAGGAAGCCGGTTTCGACTTCCACTGGGACCCGGCAAAGGTATGGGCGCTTGACGTACCCGTAACCGAGCTGCCTCTCGAGGATCTTGCTTGGCACCTGGACCTCCCGTTTTGGTCGGCCAAGGCGGATTACGACCTTGCCCCGAGGATCGTCATGGTGAGGCCCAACGAGTACCCCGAACACTGGGACCGGGTACAAAAAGCAGACCCGGCGTTCCCGATAGACATCATGGCCTGGAAAGGCCGGTGGGTGATCCTGGATGGTCTGCACCGCTTGGCGCGCCTGGCCAGCGACGGTGCCAGCAGTGTGCGCGTTAGGCAGATCCCGCATTCAGCGATCCCGCTCATCGCTCCTCCTTGACGGCCGTCCATGTGGACCATTTCGAAGCTCACCGTTTCGATGCTTTCCGCACCCATCCCGCCGGGCCCCGTACAACAGAGACGCTCGAGCCGTTCGACAATCATCGCTCGTGGACGCGTGAACGTGTGTAGTCACCCTTGACCGGGGCTCTGGCACCTGAACGCCCGGGGGCGGCAGAATGGGTCATGCGAGCCAGGTTCCACCAGACGCCCGAACAATTCCTTGTGGCTGCGCACGCCTACATGGCCTCGGATCCTTTGAGCAGCAACGTCGTGGCTGTCTTCGCCCAACGCGTCGTGACCGGCACCCGGCCGCGCCACGAGGGCTCTCTGTGGGCCACAGTCGAGGACGAACCCGGTCAGGTGGTGGGTCTAGCCATACACACCCCGCCACATCCGCTGTTCCTCACTCTGATGCCGGCCAGTGCGGCGACCGTGCTGGCGGGCGCCCTCGCCGAAATTGGCTGCGACATACGCGGCGTCAACGGCGCCTGCGACGCGACGGTCCCGTTCTCGGAGGCGTGGAGTGCGTACACCGGCCA
>DASSZK010000030.1:0-3664 GCA_035702845.1 Acidimicrobiales bacterium | reverse complement strand
CGTTGCCCGAGGGTGACCCTCGCCTGCGCACATACGAAGGAGTGCTGCCGGGTTTTCGCCCCGTCGTCAACGACCCGTGGGAAAACGGTGGGGTCGAGTGGGGCAAGTGGCTGGCAGCCCAAGGTTTCGATGTGCCGTCGCGGCCCATGGACCTCTACGCCCCGGACACTTCCTTCCCGGGAGCGGCCGACCGCGCCGCGACGTGGGCGCCGACATTGTTCCCGGCGCACTTATCAGAGACGGTGTTCATGACGGACAAGGTCCTAGAGCACCTTGAACGCCACGGGGACACATCGTTTTTCGTACATCTTTCCTACGTGCGGCCGCACCCTCCCCGGCGCAACCCGGCGGGGTACCACGACCTGTACGACGAGGGCGCCATCGGCCCCTTTGCCGGCGCGGCGACCCCGTCTGAGCAGGCACGGTCCCATCCTCTCGACGCCGCCCTACTCTCGCTGCCCCTCACTGCCTGCCCCCCGGGCGAAAGGGAACGCCGCCAACTCCGGGCTACCTACTACGGGGCCATGTCCGAAGTGGACGACCAACTGGGCCGGTTGTTTGCCTGGCTTTCCACGTCGGGACTGACCCGCGAGACCCTTGTCGTGCTCACCAGCGACCACGGGGAAATGGGCGGTGACTACTGGTTGGTAGAAAAATGCGGCTACTGGGACGAGAGCTTCCACGTGCCATTGGTGGTCGTCGACCCCACTTCAGCGGCTGACGCCACGAGGGGTTTGGTGGTGCGCCGGCCGACGGAGTCCGTTGACGTCTGCGCAACCATCCTCGACTGGCTGGGACTGGACGTCCCACGCCAGGTGGACGGGCTCAGCCTCATGCCGTTCGTCCAAAGCACGGGCGGCCCGCAAGAGTGGAGAGAAGTTGCCCACTGGGAGTGGGATTTCCGCCATGTCGAGCAGCGCTGGGCCGAGCAGTACTTCGGCATACCGTCCGAGCAATGTTCGCTGGCTGTTGAGCGCGGCGCGTCCGCCAAGTACGTGCAGTTCGCGGCGGATCCGCAGATCCTGGCGCCCATAATGTTCGATCTCGGCCCGGGCACGAGTGCCCCTGTGCCGGTGGAGGGTGAACAGGCGCTGGCCATGGCCCAAGAAATGCTGCGCTGGCGGGCGCGCAACCTCGAGCGCACCCTGACCGACTGCTACCTTTCACCCGCTTCGGGGCCGGTCTGGTACACCGGCTCCGCACGGGGAGGAGCCAACCGCCGGCCCAGGGCGTCACTGACATGAGCGCTGCCGTAGAGGCACTGTTGGCCGGCTTGGCCGGGATTTACGACCCGGGGGAGGACGTGGATGAACTCGACCACGCCATGCAGTGCGCCACCCTGGCCTACGAGTCGGGCGCCGGTCCCGAACTCGTTGCCGCCGCCCTTGTGCATGACATCGGGCGCCATCCCGAACTCGAGCGCCCGAGGTTCGCCCACGAGCGGACGGGGGCTCTTTGGGCGTTGAGCGCTTGCACGGTCCGCCACGCTGAGCGGGTGGCGTGGCTCGTCGGAGCCCACGTAGCAGCCAAGATCTGGTTGGCAGGCCACGAGGCCGGCTACCCACTGTCCGAGGTGAGCCGGGCCAGCCTGCTCGTCCAATCCTCCGGCGAGGGGTCGGTCCTGGCCTCATATGTGGGCCACGTCTGGTGGGCCGATGCCTTGCGCCTGCGGCGCTGGGACGACGCCGCCAAGGTCCCCGGTGCGAGCGTGGCGTCGCTGCGTGAAATTATGGCGGTGAGCGACGGGTTATGGGCTTGAACATCCCTAGTCATCACGACGTAGGTAATTTGCCGAGAGTTCACCCACCTAAAAGTCTGACGTCACCCGTCGTTCAGCCCGCTTGCCTACCGTCGCCATAACGGCCCATCCACTGGGCCGCCAGGACCTCTCGGCAACCGCCGACGGAGGCAAGGAAGTGGTGACGCGACCTCCTGCTTGTCGCGCCGACGAAAGGAAAACATTGAGCAACAACTGCCGTAAGGCCGTAATGGCTGCGGCCGCCGTCGCCTGCTCCGCGGCCACCGCCGTGACTGCGCTGGGCTCCAGCGCGCTTGCCGCCACAGCCAACAAGTACGAGAACGCCACCTCTATCGCCGCCTTCGGCGGCATGTCAGGCCTAGTCAAGGCAGCCAAGGCCGAAGGCCACCTCAACGTGATCACCTTGCCGAGCAACTGGTGCAACTACGGGAGCATTATTTCCAGCTTCTCGCACAAGTACGGCATCAGCGTAACGTCGGAGAACCCCGAAGGCTCGAGCCAGGACGAGATCAATGCAATGGTCCAGTTCAAGGGGCAGAACCGTGAGCCAGACGTGCTGGACATGGGTACGCCCTTCGCGGTAAAGGCAGACCAGCAGGGCCTTTTGGCTCATTACAAGGTGTCGGAGTGGTCCGGCATCCCAGGGAGCCAAAAGGCGACTGATGCGTCGTGGTGGGCCGACTACGGCGGGTACGTGGCCATCGGTTACAACTCGGCCGTGGTGAAGACCCCACCGACCAGCTTCGCCGACCTTCTGAAGCCGGCGTACCGCCACATGGTCGGCATAAACAACAGCCCGACCGTGGCAGGGGCTGCTTTCGCCGCCGTGTACGCCGCCGCCCTGGCCAACGGTGGCAGCTTCAACAACATCTCGCCGGGTGTCTCCTACTTCGAGAAGATGAACAAAGTGGGCAACTTCGTGCCCGTCGTGTCTGGCCCGTCTACCGTGCAGAGCGGCGCCACGCCCATCGTCATCTGGTGGGACTACCTGCAAGCTTCCGAGATCCAGACCGAGGTCAAGACGTGGAAGGTCGTCATCCCCTCGGACGGCGTTTATGCCTCCTATTACGACCAGGCAATTTCGTCCAACGCACCGGACCCGGCGGCCGCCCGGCTCTGGGAGGAGTACCTTTACTCTGCGGCGGGCCAGAACCAGTGGTTGCAGGGTTACTGCCGCCCGATATTGCTCAGTTCCATGGAGAAGACCGGCACGGTAGACAAGTCAGCCCTGGCCAAGCTGCCCCCGGTACCGGCGGGCTTCAAGGGCTATCCAACGCAGGCTCAGGTCACCAAGGCGGAGGATGTCGTGGCCAAGGAGTGGTCGATCAAGGTTGCAAGCTGAAATGGCGGTGGGCCCGGCGCCGGCTCGGGCCGGGCCAACCATCACTTCTCATGACGTGAAGATGCCGGGGACGCGGGCCGCGGTGCGTGCCTGGGCCCCGCTATCCCCGTTCCTGGCGTGGATGCTGGTGTTCCTGGGCGTCCCGGCGGTTGCGGTCGCCGTGGCGGCGTTCCAAAGGCCAACCGGCGGGATAACCATCAAGAACCTGCAAATAGCGACCAGTGGGACCTACTTGGTCGGTTTCGAGAACAGCCTGAAGATGGCCGCAGGCACGGCCCTGGGGGCCGGCATCGTCGGGGCCTTTGTCGCCTATGCCATCTTCACGTCCGAACATGACGGGGTGCGCCGCCTCGTGATGACGGCGTCCGCCGTGCTAGCCAACTTCGGCGGCGTACCCCTGGCCTTCCTGTTCATCGCCAGTATCGGTGGTTCGACGGCGTTGGTATCGAACTGGCTGCGCGACATAGGCATCGACCTTTACGCCCACAACATCACGCTCTACAGCCTGTGGGGTGTCGGCTTGGTGTACATGTACTGGCTCATACCACTGATGGTCCTGGTGA
>DASSZK010000285.1:0-12904 GCA_035702845.1 Acidimicrobiales bacterium | reverse complement strand
CACTCCTGCGCCGTCCCCGGCAGGAATCCCGGCACGTCCACGAAGGTGACGACGGGGATGCCGAAGCAGTCGCACGTGCGCACGAACCTTGCGCCCTTTTCTGTTGCGTCCACGTCCAGCATGCCGGCGAGGACCTCCGGCTGGTTGGCGACGAGCCCGACGACCCGGCCGCCCACACGGGCGAAACCGCACACCAGGTTCCTCGCCCATAACGAGTGGTACTCGAGGATGTCGCCGCCGTCCACCACCTCCGCGAGCAGCGATCTCACGTCGTAAGGGGCACGGCGCTCCTTCGGCACAATCCCGACGGTGCTCGATATGTCACGCTCGGGGCCCGGCTCGATGCCCTGTTCGGTGCCGTCCATGGGCACGCCCGAGTTGGGCACTGGCTCCTGGTTGTTGGAAGGTAGGTACGACAGCAGGCGCTTTACCTGGTCCAGGCACTCGTGCTCGTCCGGCGATACAAAACAGGCGACACCCGACTTTGTGGCGTGAGTAAGTGCCCCGCCGAGCTCCTCGTGTGTTATCTCCTCACCGGTCACCGCCCGCACGACGTCGGGGCCGGTTATGAACATCTGCGATTTCGCCTGGACCATGAAGATGAAATCGGTGATGGCAGGACTGTACACCGCGCCGCCCGCGCAGCTGCCCATGATCACACTGATCTGGGGGACCACTCCGGATGCGGCGACATTACGGCGAAAAATACCCCCGTAATAATGCAGCGCCACGACCCCTTCCTGGACCCGGGCGCCGCCGCCGTCGTTTATGCCGATCAGCGGCAGCCCTAAAGAAGTGGCGAGGTCCTGGATTTTATGGATCTTTTCTCCCGAGACCTCCCCGAGCGTGCCTCCTATGACGGTGAAGTCCTGGGAGAAGACGCAGACCGCTCGCCCCTCTATGGTCCCAAAGCCGGTGACGACGCCGTCGGTGTAGGACCGCTTGTCCTCTTCCATGGACTGCGAACGGCTCCGGGCCAGCATGTCGAGCTCTTGGAACGAGCCCTCGTCGAGCAGGTAGGCAAGCCGTTCACGCGCCGTCATCTTGCCCCGCTCGTGCTGGCGCGCCACCGCCGTTTCGTTCCCCGCATGCACGGCGGCATCGCGCCGGCGCTCGAGCTCTGACAGGCGCTCCGCCATGGTCTGGTCTGCCACGGGTGCCAAACCTAATACCAACCGCTCCAGGGATGGCAAGCCCTCCCTATGGCCAGTGCACCACGGCGGGCGCAACCTGATGGTAGGCCTTAGGTCACCAGGTTTTAGGAAAGGTTGAAAGATGACGGTGCGTGCTGCGGGGCCCGGAGGCGGCGGTGGTGCGGCGGCGGCCAGGGCGGCGATTTGTGGCGACACTCAGGCGTTCGAACAAATGGCGGCCCTTGCCAGGCCCCAGCTTGTGCGCGTCGCCCACTCTGTGACGCACCGCCATGAAGATGCCGAGGATGCGGTGCAAAGCTCGCTGTTAAAGGCGATGGGCGCTTGGTCACGCGTCGAGTCCCAGGAGAACTGGCGCCAGCAAGCGTACGTGCGCCAGATCGTGGTCAACACCTGCCGGTCGGGGTGGCGCAAGTGGGGAGCGCGCGTATCCGTCGGAGAAATGCCCGAGCTTTCGCAAAGCGCCCGCACGGATGCGGTCGACGACCGCGACCTCGTGCGCCAGGCGCTCATGCGCCTACCCACCCGCCAGCGCGAGATCCTCGTCCTGCGCTACTTCGAGGACCTTTCGGAGGCGGAGATCGCCGCCCGCGTCGGTTGTGCCCCCGGGACGGTCAAGAGCTCCGCGGCCCGGGCGCTGAAGTCGTTGCGCGACATCCTGGCCGAGCAGGGGGAAACCGGCGCCTGTACCGGGCGAGGCGTCACTCCCGTTCCGATCGACCTGCGCAAGCAGGAGGCGGCGCTGCCCGCATAGACGGCCACTGGGCGGGCGTGCCGGCAAAGCTGCTGCCAGACTGTGCGTGTGGCTGGCCGGCTCCCCCCGAGCGATTGGTGCTTCCCCTGCGACGAGCGTTCGCAGGCGGAAGCGGCCGGCGGAGGAGAGGTAGTCGGTACCGGCGCGGACCTCGAGCCCGCAACGCTCGTGGCCGCCTACTCTTGCGGGATTTTCCCCATGCCGGTGGGTAACCGCCTGGCCTGGTGGTCGCCAGACCCCCGGGGCATCCTGCCGCTGGACGGCCTAAGGGTCACCCGTTCGCTGCGCCAGTCCTGCCGGCGCCTGGAGGTAAAGGTGGACACGGCGTTCGACGCCGTCATCGAGGCGTGCGCCGACCCGTCACGGCCCGGGGCCTGGATCGACCGCCGCATAAGGGAGGCCTACCGGCGCCTGCACGAGCTCGGTTTCGCTCACAGCGTGGAAGCGTGGGCACCGGGCGGGGAGCTGGCCGGCGGGCTGTACGGAGTGGCGGTAGGAGGGTTGTTCGCAGGGGAGTCGATGTTCCACCGCGAGCGCGACGCCTCCAAGGTGGCGCTGGTGGCGCTGGTCGAGATGCTGCGTGCCGGGGGTGGCAACCTGCTTGACGTGCAGTGGTCCACACCGCACCTGGAGTCTCTCGGTGTCATCGAGGTGAGCCGGGGCCGCTACCTGGAGCTTGTCCGCGAGGCGGTGAGCCGGCCTCAGCTGGTGCTGGCTCTCTGAGCCAGCTCGCGGGCACGTCGTGCCAGTCCCGGCGACTCCACTACCGCGCAGAGCCGGTCGAGCTCGGGGGTGGGCCCGGTCCACTGGAGCGCGTCCAGGGGTCGCGCCCCGAGAAGGCTCGGATCGATCGTGGCCGTGGCGAGCCGCTTGAAAAGCAAGGCCTCTTCCCACGCCCCAGCCAGTGCGGACCTCAACGATTCGGTGCGGGCGGGTGTGAGGGGGACATCCCAGCGGGCGTGGTCCAGAGGCACCTGCTCTATGTGCTCATAGCGGTGCAGGACCGCCGAGGCCGACTTGGCCCCCCAGCCCTTGATGCCCGGGTAGCCGTCGGCACTGTCGCCCACGACGGCCAGCCAGTCCGGGACCGACTCGGGCCCCACGCCGAAACGCTCGCGGACCACCGGCTCGTCTACGACAAGGTTTTTTCGCCTGTCGAGGCATACGACCCGGCCGCCCCTGACGCACTGGCCGAGGTCCTTGTCGGGGGTACATATGACCACCTGGGTGACGGCCGGGTCGGCGTCGAGCACCGCCGCGGCCGAAGCCATTGCGTCGTCTGCCTCCAGCTCGATCATGGGCCACACGACTATGCCGAGTGCCGAGAGGAGATCCTCGAATAAGCCGAACTGGTCCAGCAGCTCCTTGGGGACTCCGGCCGAGCTCTTGTAGGCCGGCCACGCCTCATTGCGCCACGACTCGATGACATGGTCGGTGGCCACGCCGATGTGGGTGGCTCCTTGTTCGAGGATGGACAGGATAGAGCCGGCTGCGGTCCGGGCGGCCCCGACGTTGAGGCCGGCGGGGTTCACATGAGGCGGTGCGCCGTGGAAGTGGCGGAAGAGCTCGTAGGTCCCGTCGACCAGGAAGACCCTCATCATCGAAAGGCCAGTTCAGAGAGCCTGTTGGAGAAGCCGGGCCGGAAATTGACACAGACCCGCGGACACAGGGCTCAGCTGGCGGTGATGCGCCCGCTCCCAAGCCCACCGGACAACAAAGACCCTCACCGAAAGGCCAGTTAACGAAGCCCTTGGAGGCGGCTGGCGAGGGGATCGGCAAGGCAGGTCGGCCACAAGGCCCCCAGCGTACGCCGCCGAAGGCGAGCCGTAGTGGCCGGCCGCTACGTCCCTATGCCGGCGGCGCAGCCGGCTGATGGGCTGGCACCAGCTGCACGGGGGCCTTGTCCCCGAGCCCCGGCACCCCGGGCCCGGAATTCGCGCATTTCGCGCTCTTCGCGGAATTCGCGAGCAGTTTGGCGCCGGGACTTGGGGGAAGGAGGTTTTTGCGGGCTGCGTTTTGGAGAACAGGCTGCCCTCACGGCCGGCTGTCTGGTAGCGGAGGGTGTGCTCGAGGTCAGGGCCTCATGGGTGTACGTACGAGAAGCCGCGCCCGAGCTCAGGTTGCCCAGGAACGGTAAGAAGCGGACCGTGCTGGTGCCCGCCTCGCTTTGGGAAGGCCTAAAGGCTCGGGCCGCCGACGTGGAGGCCAGCCTGGGACCGGGGGGCCTGCTCTTCCCCGGCCCCAAGGGCCCCGAGCACCCCTGGACCGACGGCGAGTTCCGCCGGGTGTTCACCGCCGCCGCCCGGGACGCAGGCGTATCGGCATGAACGCCGGCTTGGCTGAAGCACGGGCACTGCGCGCCGACCGCAACGCGCACACAGCCAAGTCGGGCTAGCCGGTCCTTGGTACGACGTGGGCGTCGGCGAGGCCGAGGTTCGAGCACCGCTGCCCACAGGTGCCAAGGCCGCCGGTAAGCGGCCGCCTGTCATGGTGGCTGTCGGCGCCCCGGTGGGCGCGCACACGCTAACCCGTCTCAAACAGTACGGCCCGGCTCGGCTTCCGCATCTACCTGGCCTTGCCTTGCCTGTGAGGGAGGCCGTGCCCGGCCGGTTCTCCTGTCGCCTAGCGACCGGCGACCACCCGAGCGCAACAGCGAGCCCCGGCAGCGAACGCTACCCGCCGATCATGGCATCGACCACGGCGCCCGCCGTCAACCCCGACGGGAGCGACTCGAGCAGCCCGTCCAAACCTCGGCTGGGCCAGATGTGGGTCCGGACCGCACCCAACGACGCAGACGCCTGCAGAGGGTGCGGACCGGGAGCGGGCCGGGTTACGCATCGACGGCCGCCTCAAGCTGCTCGATCGTCGGCGACCCGGCCGGGCCCTGTGGGGTGAGGTACAAGCGACACGCCAGCCCGAACTGTTCGTCGCCCGACGCGAACGGATCGCGCCCGTCGATCAGGATCGTCGGCGATCCTCTGAACCGGGCCTCCTGGGCCTCCTCGGCCGTTGCTACCACCCGGCGCTTCACCACCAGGCCCCGGCGGGCAGCGACATCGTCAAGACGCTCCGCCGCAACCCTCCAGTTCGGGCAGCCATCGAAATACAACAGTTCGAGCTTCACGGCTCTCCTCCAGCGGGACATGTTCTGACCTGTCCCCAGCTACCATAAACCTTCCACCCGACAGGAAGGTCAAGGAGGATCCGAGGCATGAGGATCGGAGAACTTGCATCCAGGACCGGCATCACCACCAAGACCATCCGCTTCTGGGAATCGGAAGGACTGCTGGCCGACCCGGCACGCACACCGTCGGGCTACCGCAACTATCAGCCAGACGCCGTCGACCGCCTGAAGTTCATACGCCACGCCCAGACCGCAGGGCTCACACTCGGGGAGATCCGCCAGGTGCTCGCCATCTCCGACAGCGGCCAGCCCCCATGCGTCCACGTCGGCGGCCTCATCCAGCGACACCTCGCCGACCTTGACCAGCGCATCCGCGAACTGACCGACACCCGACACCGACTCCGACGCCTGGCACAACGAGCCGCACAGCAGGACCCCGCCACCTGCGACCGATACTGCTCCATCCTCCATCCTCCAACCGACAACAACCGTCAACTGATCAGGCCTGACGAGCCCCCATCCGCCGAGTCCGCCACTTTTGCGTGGCTACCACGCAAAACACCTCGATCCCAGCTGAGCCCGGGCAGCGCCCGATCGACGGATAGGGGCGTCAAGATATGACGGTGCGGACCGGCCCGAAGGCGCCGATAAATGGGATGTACGCCTAACAATCCCGCCAAGTGTCGCCCCAGAGGCCCAGGTCACGGCTTGTCTCCCAGCCTGCGCTGCATCGCCACTCGTCGCCAGCGGTCGAGGCCTCGTTCCGCCTCCTCCATCCGGGTTCGGCGCAGACCTGGCGAGAGCTCTTTTTCGTCCAACACTTGGAAGCCGAGACGCTCGTAATAGGGCCTGTTCCACGGCACATCGGAGAACGTGGTCAGGGTGACCGCGGCCATCCCATTCGCCGCCGCCCAGTCTTCAGCGGTGCGGATGAGCCGTTCGCCTATCCGGCGCCGAGCCCAGGCGGGATGAACCGAAACCTGCTCGATATGGGCGGCTCCGTCGACTTCCTCAACGAGCATAAAGGCGACCGGCTGGTCGGAACCATCAACGGCCACCCAACAGCAACCTCGCGCCTGATAGTCAGCCAGGGCCTCCAGCGTAGGTGGAGGGTCATCGGCGACGGTGCACATACCAACCTCACGGAACGGCGTGCCGGCTGCCACTTCAATGGCCTGAACGCGGCGCAGGTCGCTTTCGCGGGCAACACGGATCTTCACCTCCACACAACGAGTGTGCCTCGAACGCAGCCTGGTGGCGGCCTCGCCGGGTTTCCCTGCCTGGGCGCGGCGGAATGGGTAGCATCGACTGGGGGAACTCCGGGGGAGGTGCCACGTGCCTGGGCTGCGCGCTGTCGTGGGAGTTCAGCGCCGCTTAGTACTACTGGCGCTCCGGCGTGCGGGTGCCGTGTTCACGGCAGGGATCTTGCTCGCAATCGGCAGCTGGGCACCGGGGCCTTGGGTGCCGTTCGGGGTCGCCGCGCCGGCCGTGCTGGTCGAGCCCAGCTCTCACCAGTCGTCCCAGGCGTGGTCGGGGTACGAGGAACGCACGACTATCGGCGAGCATTTCACTCTCGCGGCAGCGTCGTTTACCGTGCCGAGGTTGCGGTGTGACCTTGCTGCCGATCGGCGATCGCGGGCCGCCTTTTGGGTCGGGATCGGCGGGGAGACGGTGGGGATCGCGGGCTCGACCGAGCCTCTGGGGCAGGTCGGGGTAGAGGCAGCGTGTTCGCAACTGGACGCGGGCGGCGATCCGACGAGCGTGGGGGCCCCCAGTTACGTGCCGTTCTGGGAGACATGGTGTCACGATGCCGTCGTCCATCCCAGGTGCGCCCCGCATCTTGATTTGGCGGACTCAGCGCATCCAGGCGATCAGATCGACGCCAGCGTCGAGTGGCGTCACGGCCGGTTCGAGTTCACGCTCGTTACCACGCCACCTGGCAAGAAGCCCGTGACCGTCTGGCACGGCCAGCAGGCGCCATGTCCCGTGGTAGACCATATCGGCTGTCAGCGCGCAAGCGCCGAGGTGATCGCAGAGCGGCCCACCGGTCCTGACGGCAAGACCTTGGCGCCCTACGCACCGTTCGGGTCAGTACTGTTCTGGGCAGCCCGCTGGGCTGTCTCTGGCGGTAACGGCGGGTACTTCTGTGAGATGTGCGGCAACGGGCACTTCCAACTAGACCAGTCTCCGGGGATGTATGTCGCACCGACGAACCCGAACCTGGCGCATGGAGCCTTTGTCGTCGGGCAAGACACACCGACCACTCAATGGGAACTACAGAAAGCGAACGCGGTGTTCCCGCCATCCACCCTGGACAGTGTTTATCCCTATGTCCAGTTGTCGTGCTACGACGCCGACCACTGCATGGCTGTCGGGACAACAGAATCGGGAGCGCCCACCAGGCCGGTCGCTGGTGTGGCCGCGGTGTGGGACGGGATTTCGTGGGCCCCGGCCACACCCCCCACGCCCGCCCACGCTGATATGTGGCAGTTGGACGCCGTCTCATGCCCTTACCCCAACTTCTGTGTGGTCGTCGGCAGCGTCGATAATAATACGCCCCTGCTTGAAACGTGGGACGACGGCACCTGGACAGAAGCCAAACCTCCGCCTTCGCCCTTCTTCTTCAACGACTTTACGGCCCTCTCGTGCGTGTCAGCAGCCGACTGCGTCGCCATAGGCACAAAGTCGGACCGGAACGGCGGAGGTGCGGCCTACGTGAAAGGAGGCAAGTTCTGGACCGAGGACGACCCGAGCGTCCCAGGTGCGACATCGCTACTACTTCAGTCAGTCTCGTGCGAACAGGTGGGCCAGGACTGCGTAGCAGTCGGTAGGGCGGCGGATAATGTCTCCCAACGGGACGCTGTAATCCTGCGCCTCGCCGGCAGTAAGTGGACGCGAGAGCGGTCGGCCTACAGCAGCGGTTATTTCACTGGGGTCTCTTGCGTCTCCGGGTTCTGCATCGCCGTCGGTCAGGACCGCGAGGCGGACCTGGCCTACAGCGAAGTCACCACGGGAGACGGATGGCAGAAGTTCCCTCTCCCCCCCTCTGCCGAGGAGCTCACCGCGGTGCAGTGCGCCGCCCCCTACGAGTGCATTGCTGTCGGCTACGCCCACACAGCGACGTCCCTCGCCCCGTACAGCTATCAACTTGACGGCGGCAAGTGGACCGGCCACGCACTGCCCACGCCTAGCGGAACCTTCTCTTGGTCGCCGAACAGCCTCTCGTGCGCCCAAGACGGAGCGTGTATGGCTGCCGGGACCGCCGAGCAGAAAACCACCTACGACCTGGTCCCAGTCGTAGTCGATAACTTCCGGCCGCTCATGTCCGCTTTCCCGTAGAGGCTTGAGCGCCGCCTCGGCCACAGGGTGAGAACACACGGTGATCCGTGTGTTCAAGTGCAGACAGCCTAGACGAGACCCCCCCGCTCGACTCGCAGAGCCGCTGCAGGCTCCCTTATGCCTATCCGAGGTCGGCGAAAAATGCTGAGGAAGAGATGGCCCACACATCGCCGGTCCGCCATGGCGCTCGGCGGCTACTGCTCACCCTCGCCTCCGCAGGGCTCCCCGGACTATGTCCCTCACCACACTGAAACCGTAGAGAGTACCGCCTGGGGAAAGCCGGTACTGGCTGTTGTGCCTGGTCCGCCTGTGCCTCGACCTAGAGCTCCCCGTGCAAGGTCTCGATAACCGAGTAGGCAAAATACGCCACCAAGCCTGCAGTTGCTACCCACAGGATGGCCTCTCCGGGCGACGAGGAGCCGAACGTTACCAGCGCCTGGGCCAAGCTCTTGGCCTTTGATGGGTTGTTGTCGACGGCGGCCTTGAACACGTACACGCACAAAAGGCACGCCAGAAGGCCCCGGGTGCCGTCACCGAACCCGCCGAGGGCCCTTGTCCAATTGGCCCGCGCTCCGTGCATGTGGGGGAAGGACTTGCGGTAGTCGTGCACGGCCGCCCAAATCAGCGTGCCCACGCCTACCGCGAGGATCACGGCCCCGCCCAAGCCCACCCAGCCGGGCCCGCCGGGCCACGACAGGACCGTGGCAACAAGTGGCTGGGGGTGCCCTGAAGCGCCCCCTGCAGCCTGGTCTGGCGTCTTGGCCGACACGGCCAGCTCAAAGGCCTTTACACACAACCCCAGATATATCAATGTCACGAGGGCTCGTCCCAGGCGCTTCAGGACTGATTTCTCGTCCTGGTCGCCCAGGGCCTGTGAGGCCTTCCATGCCGCGTACGCCAAGAGGCCGATGCCGAGCAGGTACAACAGTGGCCGCCCGCCGGGCTGGCGTGCCACCTCGGCCAATGCCCCCGCCCCTGATGCCTGCGAGGGTGAATGGTGCATGGTGGTGATGCGGGCGCAGATGTAAGCCAGCACGAGGTAAACGAAGGCGCGGGATCCGATGCCCACTCTGGCAAAGCGGCGAAAGGCCGGCTTGGCGGTGACCTCGTCGACGTTTTGCTCCACTTGTTGTTGGGCCGGCTTGCCAGCCCCGTCAGCCTTGCGGGCCGCTTCGCCGGCCATGTTGGGCATGGCCAGTCGTTACCCTCTCGCCTCCACCTGCAACCAACGGTTGGCGTGCGTGCCGCGGGCGCGCCCCGTCGCAGCACCTGCCGGCGCCTGGGTTTAGCGCAGCACCCTGATCAAGCTCCCGCTCCATGCGTACATCTCGGTCACAGAGTTCCCGGCGGGGCCGCCGGCACCTCCCTCGTTGACGACCCATAGGACCGGTCCGTTGACGAGGAGAGCGGCGGGGTTGGAGAAGGTGTACGGGCCGTTGTTGTTGCACATCATCCACGGCATGGCCAACTTGGGGCTGAGCAGCACCTGGGTGATCATGGGGGACGCCCCGGGAGGGCTGGCCACGAAAAGCATCCCCCCGCCCTGCGTGATGGCCTGCGGAGATGGAAGGAAGTTGCTCACCTGGGGGACGACCCGTTGCACCTTCCCGGTCGCAGCCGACAGCTCCGTCAGCGACTTGCCCGCCTGGTTGGTGACCCACACCGAGCTGCCAAGCACCGCCATAGCGGTGGGAGCCGCGAAGGCCGGTGCTCCATTGGCGCCCTTGCTCACGACGTGCCAAGGGTGAAGCGTGACCGCGTCCAGCTCAGAGACCGAACCCGACGCTTTGTTTGTTACGAATACATGGCCTTGCGCCACGGCGATGCTGCTGGCACCGGCGAAGCCATATGCCGCCCCCGCAGCGCGGGCCACGGGTTGGCCCGAGGCGACGGAGACTTCGGTGACGCTACCTGCGCTCCCCAGCACGTACAGCCGGTCACCGGCAGCGGCTAGGGCCACTGGTCGGGCGAAGCCATAGCGTGGCCCGGACATGACCCGCACGGGTGCGTGAGTGGCGGCCGAGAACTCCGTGACCGAGTTGTTGGCCTGGTTGACCACGAAGATGTCGGCGCCCTCGCCGGCCATGGCCACGGGTTGGTCAAACCCGTACGAGCGGCCCTCGAGCGTGCCCAAGGAGGCGCTCGTGCCGGCGTCGATGACGCTGATGGTCGACGACGCTCGGTTGGCTACGAAGATCTCGTGCCCGTAAGAGGCGATGGCATCGGGTTGGTCGAAGCCATATGCCGAGCTGGCGGAGGCCGGCCCGGTAGTGGTGAGGATCCCTGCAGCCAGGGTTGCGGACAGCACCACCGTGGCCCCGGTAGCCCGCTTGAGCCTGCGTGCCCGGTCCAAGCCGGACCGACCATCAGTAGAGCGCAGGCCATCAGCCGAGCAGGGTCGCCTTCGCTCCTCTGGCGCCCGCAGGTCAGTGCTCCTACAGCCAAAACTTGGACGTGCCACGACCTTCAAGGTACCCGTGTTGGTGGCTTTTGTCACAGGGGTTGGTTTAAAGAGGCCGGCGCACCGGGTAAGGGGGGTAACCGGTGCGCCGTCGGGGGTGAGGGGAACTTGTCCTTTTGTGGGGCCAGCCCCCAGGCTGACCAGCGGTCATCTGGGGCGGCGATATTGAGTATCTATTTTGCTTTGCCGACTGGCCGCCTGTGGCGGCGCCGCAGTTTATTCGTGGGTGTTGCAAATTTCGCACGGCAGACCATTGGGGTCAGCCAGTGCGTTGTGCCAGATGGCGACGTGAACAGTGTTCTGCCACCGGCTCAGAAGGTCGATTACCGAGGTCATCATATGCGCTCCGTTGTCGTAGGTTCTCGTAGCTCGTCCGGTCGAGTTGTGTTACGGCGGTCACAGGTGTTGTTTGCCTGTGCCACCTAAGAATGATGGTACCGGGTTTTGCGAGAGCCTGTCCAACTATTACTTTTTCGTTCACGCTTGTTCACCCAGGTGACAAATGCGCGAACAACACGTGAACGGAGCAAGCGCCAGCCTTCAGGACTTTATAAAGTCGGTCGTCCTAACAGCGCGCGGCGGGGCAGTAAAAAGCTAATAGGTGCTTGGGGAAATGGTTGGTGGCGCTCAGGCGCCAGCCCACGGCTCGTGCGCCGTGCGCACTGTCTCGCCGGAGCGCACCGAGCGCTCGATAGCGAGCGACACGAGGTGGTCCTGGCAGCCTTCAGCGAGTGGGTAGGGAGGGTTACCCAAGTCCCGTGACCACGCTCCGGTGGCCACCAGGAGCTCGCCTACGGCGATGTCTTCGTCGGACAAGCGCGCACCCCGGAACGGGTTGCGCCATAGGACTTCTCCGTCGAAGCTGATGTGGTCGGTGTCGTAGCCGTCCAGATCGAGGTCGTAGCCAAGTTGGCGACGGACCAAGGTCGACTGGAGGATCGTCCGGGCGCCGGCGAGCCGGATGACGTGGTCGTCGACTATCTCGCCATGGGTACCACGGACCACCACCCTGCGGTGGCGGAGCTGGTTGTGCCACTGGTTGTCTGTGAAGTCGTAGAGCCCGGACGTACCGCCGAAGTCCAGCACAGCGAGCACGTTGCCGGCTGCCTTGGGCTCGGGGTCGTCGGTCCAGCCGTCACGGGTCAGCGGGTCGACAAGGGGCGCCGACACGGTGGTGGCGCGGACGCTGACCGGTGCCATACCGGCTGCGAGGTACCCCCTGATCAGCGAGACGGCGTGATAGCCGTGCGTGGACGAGATGTGCACTGATGTCGCCTCGCCTATGGTGCCGCTGCGCACGAGGCAGGCCCGGGCAGCGTGGCCCGGGTAGTGCAGGTACTGCTCGGACACCTGGACCAGTTGCGCCGCCCCTACGTGGTCCCATAGCACCCTCAAACCGTCCAGGTCGGGTGCCGGCGGGGTTTCGGTAAGGACGTGGCAACCCATGTCCACCAGCTCGCACACCAAGCCGGCATTTGCCGCCCACGCAACACTGGTGACGACGAAGTCCGGGCGGCAATGACGCACCATGTCTTCGGCACTGAGCCATGCCTTCGTCGAAAGCCGTTCTTCGACGGCGCCAGCGTCGGTCCCGCTGCGGCACGCGGCCCCGGCCAGCTCCAGGTGCTCGGGCAACGACCGGGCCAGGCGGCCAAATAACTGCGCCCTCCAGGAGGTGCCCCCGACGATGCAAAACCGGTACGGGCGATGCGGTGGCGTCACGCCCCCACCTCCCGGCGCCCGTCGAGGGCTCGGCCCAGCGTTAGCTCGTCGGCGTACTCGAGGTCACCGCCCACCGGCAGACCACTGGCGATCCGTGTCACCTTTACGTGCAGGTCCTTGAGGAGGCCGGCCAAGTACAAAGCGGTGGCGTCACCTTCGATATTGGGGTTGGTGCACAGAATTATCTCGGTCACGCCCTCTGGCTCTATGCGGGCCAGCAGCTCGCGGATCTTCAACTGCGACGGCCCTATCCCGTCGATGGGGCTTAGAGCGCCCAACAGGACATGGTAACGACCCCGGAACTCCCCGGTCTTTTCGACAGCGACGACGTCGCGGGGTTCTTCGACTACGCA
>DASSZK010000130.1:0-7263 GCA_035702845.1 Acidimicrobiales bacterium | reverse complement strand
CAGCTCGACAGCGGCGACGTCGCCATCATGATGGTCGAGGCCGGCGGCGCAGAGAAGGCCTGGGAGTTCTACCAAAATGGTGCGCCCAAGGTGACCGAGGAGGTCATTGCCGACGGCCTGGAGGCGGCCAAGACGTGGATCCGCGAGTCGGTTTCGCTGCAGCTGCAGTTGGTGCAGGTAGCGGGCGCACGCCCGCCCCGCGCCTTTGCGCCTAGGAGGGACTACGGGGCCGATGTCTACGAGCGCGTCGAAGCACTCGCGTCCGAGCAGATCTCCAAGATCACCACGATCTCGCTGAAGGCGGAGCGCGAGGCGGCGCTCTCAGAGGTGTCCGGCTCGATGCAGGAGCAGCTGGGTGCCGAGTTCCCTGGGCGGGAAAAAGAGATCGCCAACGCCGTGCGCTCGCTCACCAAGAAGCTGGTGCGCAAGCGCATCGTCGAGGAAGGCGTTCGTATTGACGGCCGCGGCACAACCGATATCCGGCCGCTGTCCGCCCGCGTCGGGCTGATCCCGACAGCCCATGGCTCCGGCCTGTTCCAGCGGGGAGAGACCCAGGTGCTCAATGTGGCAACCCTGGGCATGCCGCGCATGGACCAGATGCTGGACACGATCGGTACCGACGACAAAAAGCGGTACATGCACCACTACAACATGCCGCCTTCTGCCAATGGCGAGGTCGGGCGTGTTGGTAGCCCGAAGAGGCGCGAGATCGGTCACGGGCTCCTCGCCGAGCGGGCCCTATTGCCGGTGGTCCCATCGTTCGAAGAGTTCCCCTATGCCCTCCGGCTCGTCTCCGAGGTGCTGGCTTCGAATGGTTCCACGTCGATGGCCTCTGTGTGCGCATCAACGCTGTCCCTGATGGACGCGGGCGTCCCTATCAAGGCACCTGTGGCCGGCATTGCCATGGGCCTTGTCAAAGACGGCGACCAGTACGTAACCCTTACGGACATCCTGGGCGCCGAAGATGCGTTCGGCGATATGGACTTCAAGGTGGCCGGCCCCGCTGACTTCGTGACCGCTCTTCAGCTGGACACCAAGATCGACGGCCTACCGGCAAGTGTGCTGGCCAGCGCCCTGCGCCAAGCCCGCGACGCTCGGCTCACCATCCTTGGCGTGATGGACGCGGCGATAAGCGCTCCCCGAGCCGAGGTCCGCGACACAGCTCCAAAGATCGTGACGATCGAGATCCCAATGGACAAGATCGGAGAGGTCATCGGCCCCAAGGGCAAGATGATCAATTCGATCCAGCAGGAGACGGGTGCCGACATCAGTGTCGACGACAACGGTGTCGTGGGCACGGTCACGATCGGGGCCCGAGAGGGTTCAGCCGTGAAGGAGGCCCTGCACCGCATCGAGTTGATCCTCGACCCCCCGAAGGCGGAGCTTGGCGCCGTCTACCACGGCAAGGTCGTCAACATCACCAAGTTCGGGGCGTTTGTCAACATCCTCCCCGGTCGTGACGGCCTGGTCCACATCTCGAAGCTCTCCAAGCTGTCCCAGGGCAAGCGCGTGGAGCGGGTAGAAGACGTGCTGAGCCTGGGCGACGAGCTCGACGTCCACGTAGACGACGTGGACCCACAAGGCAAGATCTCACTGTCCATCGAGGGTGGTGACACAGCGCGCCCGGAGGCGGCTACCACGCCAGGTGATGGTGGGAGCGTTGCCCGCTCAGGGGACGGCGCCGGTTACGAGGCCGTGTCTTTCGAGGAGACCTGGGAAGAAGAGGCTCGCTCGACCTTTGGCGACCTTGGGCCCGCGGGAGCTTCCGAAAGCGCCGAAGGCTCGGGCCGCCCCGCCCGACCAGCCCGCCCGAGCGGTGACCGTCCGGGAGGTTCCGGCCCCCGCCGCAACCCGCGGCGCCGGCACTGAACCTGCCAGCCGATGGCAAAGAGGGCTTGCCAACTGATGTCGAATAGCCGCCGGCAGGGCCGGCACAGCCGGTGACGCCCGGCAACGCGACGGCCCAGACCGGCTCAGAGCCGGCTGGGCCGGGCAGCCACATACGCACGAGCGTCATCGACGGGGGGCTGACCGTAGTAACGGAGCACATGCCCGACGTCCTGTCGGTAACCATGGGCTTTTGGGTTGGGACGGGGAGCGTGGACGAACCCGGTCCCATAGCGGGCGCCTCTCACTTCCTGGAGCACCTGCTCTTCAAGGGGACAGAGCGACGCAGCGCGCGAGCCATCGCCGAGGGCGTCGACGCGGTCGGCGGAGACATCAACGCCTTCACGACCAAGGAGCACACGGCCTTTTACGTGCGCCTCCTGGCGTCCACCGCCGACCTCGGCATGGACATCCTCTCGGAGATCATTTGGTCGCCGGCTCTGCGTGAGGACGAGCTCGAAGCCGAGCGCCAGGTGATCTTGGAAGAGATCCTGATGCATGCCGACGAACCGGCGGACGAGGTCCATGATGTCTTGAACAGGGCGATGTACCGCGACCATGCCCTAGGGCGCGACGTGCTCGGTTTGGAGAGCACCGTAAAGGCTGCCAGCCGACAGGACATCGCCGACTTCCACCGGTTGCATTACCGCACCGGCAATATCGTTGTCACTGCTGCGGGCCGTATCGACCATGACCAGGTTGTGGACGGTATCGCCGCTCGCCTGGAGGCGGCGAAGGCCGAGGTGGGCCCCGAAGTCCTCCTCGGTGGCGCCCCGCCCAAGCGAAGCGCGCCGCAGGCCCCCGCCCTGCGCCGGCTCGTAGAGAACAGGTCCACCGAGCAGGCGCACATCCTGATCGGCATGCCGGGCTTTGCCCGGGACCATCCCCGGCGCCAGGCGCTCAACGTGCTGGACCACATCCTCGGTGGGGGGATGTCGAGCCGACTGTTCCAGGCGGTCCGCGAGGAGCGCGGCCTGGCTTACAGCGTTTACTCATACCGGTCGGGTTACCAGGGTGCAGGTGACTTCGCCGTCTACGCCGGGACAGCCCCCAGCCGAGCCGCTGAGGTGGTGCGCGTCATCACCGAAGAGCTCGACCGCATGGCGGCACAGGGCCCGAGCGAGGACGAGCTCGCTTCTGCCAAGAGCCATATCCGAGGGGCTACGGCCTTGGGGTTGGAGGACTCGGGAGCGCGTATGAGCCGGCTCGGGCGTGCCCAGTTGGCTCACGGTCGCGTCCCCACGGTGGCCGAACTGGAGGCGGAGATAGCTGCGGTGACGGTTGCCGATCTAAAGAAGGTGGCTGAAGAAGTCCTGGGGGCCCCCCGGACACTCGTTGTCCTCGGCCCCTTCGACGACGACGCCTTCTCGGACTGGCCCGAGAGCTGACCTGTAGGCGAACTACCCCGATGAACGAACTACCCCGATGAACGACGGCCCCGGATGAACGACGGGCCCATGACCAATGATCGGGCGCCGTTGAGGGTGGGGGTCTTCGGCGCAGCTGGGCGCATGGGCCAGGCGGTTTGTGCGGCAGTGGACGCGGACCCCGGCCTTGAGCTCGTGGCTATGGTCGATCCTGCCTTCGACGGCGCCGAAGCACCGGGAGCACTGGTCCCCATGCGGTCAGCGTCCGCCGATGCGATGGCCACGGCTGGGGCGGCGGTGGCCGTCGACTTCACCATCCCGGGCGCCGCATTGCCCAACGCCCGGTGGTGTGCTCATCACGGCGTGCACGACGTCATAGGGACCACCGGTTTTGGCGATGCAGCTTTGAGCGAGATGCGAGAGTTGTTCGCTTCCGGTCCGGCCAACTGTGTGGTCGCACCCAACTTCGCCATCGGGGCCGTGCTGATGATGCGCTTTTCGGAGCTGGCTGCGCCGTGGTTCGACACGGTGGAGATCATCGAACTGCACCATGACGCAAAGTTGGACGCTCCCTCGGGGACTGCGAGGATGACAGCCGAGCGCATCGCCGCCGCCCGCGAGCGTGCCGAGAGTGCGAGTGCGGGCGAACCGACTGTCACGGATCAGGAGGTTCGTGGCGGGCTCCCGGTCGCGAACGGTGACGACTGGCCTGCCCGGGGAGAAAAGGTTGACGGCGTAACGGTGCACTCAGTTCGTCTGCGCGGCTTGGTCGCACACCAAGAGGTGTTACTGGGCGCCGCAGGCCAGACCCTCACCATCCGCCACGATTCGCTTGACCGGGCGTCGTTCATGCCCGGCGTACTTCTGGCCGTGAAGCAGATCGGTGCTCGTCCAGGGCTGACCTTGGGGCTCGACGCTTTTTTGGGCCTCTGAGGCAGCGGGTCACCCACGGCACTCAGGGCAAGGTACGCCGCGTGCTCCGGGGCTGAAGCACCAGTTCGCCTAGGCTTGGCCGCTATGTGGATGCCTGGGTGGATGCTTCGCCTGGACCTGGGCGGAGGGGAGTATTGATGCCGGCACCGGGACGGTTCGGAGCAGTCGTGTGCGCGATGGTCACCCCGTTTGATGCGCGTGGGGGCCTAGACCTGGACGGCGCTGTCGAGTTGGCACGCTGGCTCGTCGACAATGGCAATGACGGATTGGTGCTCGCCGGCACGACGGGCGAGTCGATGACGCTCGAAGACGATGAGAAGGTCGAACTGTGGAGGGCGGTCCGGGCAGGCGTCAGAGTGCCGCTCATCGCCAACACTGGCACAGGGAGCACGTCGCACTCGGTTCACTTGACCGAGGCCGCCGCAGATTGCGGGATGGACGCCGTGCTGGCCGTGACCCCTTACTACACGAGGCCCTCCCAAGCAGGGATCGAAGCCCACTTCCGAGCGATCGCCGAGGCCGCTGCGCTGCCTGTCCTGGCGTACGACATACCGAAGCGGTCCGGCAGGCAGGTAAATACGGCGACTTGGGCCCGCTTGGCCAACGAAGGGGTGGTTTCGGGCCTGAAGGACGCTGCCGGTTCTCCGGCCGCTACGGCATCGCTGCTGGCTCAGGTGCCAGCCGGTTTCGAGGTGTACAGCGGGGACGACTCGTTGACCCTGTCGTTGCTGGCGGTCGGAGCTGTAGGAGTTATAAGTACGGCTTCGCACTGGGTGGGCCCTGAGATGTCCGAGATGATCGCTGCGTCGACCAAGGGCGATTTCGAGACAGCTATTGCCATCAATAGCCGGTTGGTCGCGTCGTACGCCTTCGAGAACACCGACGAGGCCCCCAACCCGGTGCCCTCCAAAGCGATGATGAGGGTGCTCGGCCTGCCGGCAGGGGAGTGCAGGTTGCCCATGGGCCCGACGCCGCCGGGCCTTGAAGACCAGGCGAGGCAATTGTGGAGCGCACTTCGGGGCCAGCCCTTCGTGCCTGCCCGATGACGGGGAGCGCAGCTACGAGCTCAAACCGTTCGGCGGTAAGGATCGCGTTCCTTGGTGGTCTCGGCGAGATAGGCCGCAACTGCGCCTGGTTCGAGATGGACGGCCAGGCTGTCCTGGTCGATTGCGGTCTCATGTTCCCGGACCCCGAGATGCCCGGGGTCGACCTGGTCCTGCCCGATTTCACCTACATAGAAAACAACCGCGAGCGCCTCGTCGCCTGCGTCCTCACGCACGGCCACGAAGACCACTGCGGAGCCCTTTCGTACCTGTTGCGAGACGTGAGCTTCCCCATCTACGGCTCAGAGCTCACCCTCGGGTTAGCCCGCAACCGTATCGAGGAAGCGGGCCTGCTTGACCGCACTGACCTGGTAGTGGTCCGCGACGGTGAGAGGCGCAAGATCGGTCCTTTCGAAATCGAGTTCGTCCCTGTGACCCACTCGGTGCCCCACGGGTTTGCCCTTGCGTTCCACACCCCTCAAGGCGTCATTCTTCACACTGGTGATTTCAAGCTGGACCTGACGCCGGTGGACGGCCGGCGCACGGACCTGGCGCGTATAGGTGCCCTGGCGGGCAAGGATGGCATCCGGCTCCTACTTTCCGACAGCACCAACGCCGAAGAGGACGGGCGAGCGCCCTCGGAGACAGCTGTGGGTCGCCATCTTCGAACACTTTTCGACCAGCACTCCGACAAGCGCGTGATCGTCGCCTGCTTCGCCAGCCACGTCCACCGGGTTCAGCAGCTGGCTGATGCTGCCATTGCCTCGGGCCGCTTCGTGGCGACGTTGGGGCGCTCGATGGGCCGCAATGTTGCGTACGCCAGGGAGCTCGGCCTCTTGGACATCCCGGGCGACAGGATCGTCGACATCGAAAAAGTCGCCTCTTTGCCGCCCCAAAAAGTCTGCATCATATGCACCGGGTCACAAGGTGAGCCGATGTCCGCCCTCGCCCTGATGGCGGCAGGCGAGAACAAATGGGTGAAGGTAGGAGAGGGCGACCTGGTGGTGCTCTCGTCGCACGCCATCCCAGGCAACGAGTCCAACGTGGGCAAGGTAATCGACGGCCTGTGCCGGACGGGGGCGGAGGTGGTGCATTCGGGTCTGGCCCCGGTCCACGCTTCGGGCCATGCGATGCGCGACGAGCTGAGGCTCATGCTCTCGGTATCCCGGCCCCAGGCGTTCATCCCTGTGCACGGGGAGTTCCGTCACCTGCTCCACCACACCAGGCTCGCTCTGGAGATGGGGGTCCCGCGCCAAAGCGTGCTGCTTGCCGAGGACGGAGATGTGGTGGAGCTGAGCGACAGTGGTCTGGACTTCGTGGGCGAGATCCCTGCTGGGTACCTTTACGTGGACGGGATCGTGGGTGACGTTGGCCGGGGGGTCCTTCGGGACCGCCAGATCCTCGCCGAAGAAGGCCTCGTGGTGGTCATTATCACCGTCGATTCACGAACGGGCACGGTACTGACAGGTCCCGAGATCATCACGAGGGGATGGGTGTACGCGCCTGAGGCCGAGAAGCTCCTTGATGAGGCGCGCGAGGTGGTACTTGCTGCCGTCGAGGAGGTGCAGCCGCCAGATGGTGCCGTCGTGGACTTCGAGACCATCCGGCGTCGTGCCCGCCAGGCGTTGGGCCGCTTTGTCAACGAGCGCACCCGCCGCCGCCCGATGATCGTCCCTGTCGTCATGGAGGTCTGAGCTCCAAGCCGATCCTGTCCTGGAGCCATGGGCCAACGCGCCGATAATGGGATATGGCGCCATGGCGCGACATCGCTGCCGAGCAGGCAACGGCCCTACGAGGCCGCACCGTCGGCGTCTTCGCGCCTCTGCTCGTAGGGACCTACTTCGGGCGCGTGATCACGGCGATCGGGGATGCCACTTACCGTCTCGGTGGTCGCACGCTGGCCTTTCAGACCCAGCACGACCGGGATGGGCCAGGCGATCTCCCCGCCGTTGGCTGGGACCGGGCGGACGCCTTCGTGGTGATCATCGCCGCGCTCCCCGTTGGGCGCCTCCGCGAGCTCGTTGGTACAGGCA
>DASSZK010000124.1:0-37348 GCA_035702845.1 Acidimicrobiales bacterium | reverse complement strand
CGCACGCGCCCCCACGCCCCGAGACTCGGTTGCGCACCAAAAACGCCGAGAACACCACGAGCAGCGCCACGCAGGCCCATGCTCCGTACACGAAAGTCCTGGGGAAAAGCAGCGCTGCTCCGGCCGCTGCCTCCACTAGTGGCAGCAGGGCGACAACTGGTGCCAGCCGGCGGGGAAGCGAGAAACGCTCCGACAAGACGGCAACGTAGTGATGCCCCCGCACTTTGGTACCGGCAGCGGACAAGAACACGAGTGCCAAGACGAGATGTAGTAGCAACAAAACAAGGTTCACTGTCCATCTCCTCTTGCAGACCCCGACCGGCCTCCTAGGGCCTGTAGCTCACCAGCTCAGCGGCCCCGATTTGCGAAGTGAAGGAGCGGCCCATCACTGATACGACAGCCGTTACCGCGCCCGTCTCGACGATCCCCACATTCTTGACCAAGAAAATGGAGTAGCGCGTCGTGCTGGCAGACGAGGTTGCCTGCTTGACGTAGGCCGGGACAGTGCCGGAGGCCGTTGTCGCGCCTGACGTGAGGTTCATCGCCAGCTGGACTTGCTCGGCATGGAACGCACCGGCTGGGACGTGCACCACCTTCAGCCCAAGGCTCGTCACCGTCTCCACCATATGCGTCTTGATCGACACTCCCGAGCCGGCGGTGGTGAAATCAGCCGTGAAATGACAGGGATGGCACGTGGTCACCTGCGAGGCGCTCGGGAAGAAATAGCGGCTGAGGTCGCCGGTGAGGGTCACCTTGGACGAAGGAATTTTAACTTGGATAGCTCCGTTGGGAGCGATTACGTAGCTTTCCATGAATTTCGAAGCGCCCACCGCACTTTGGATCTCCACCGCCTCGCCACCAGCTGTCCTTTGGGCGCTGACGACGTGGAGCGTGTAAATAGAGCCGGCCTCCGGGCCGCCCACGTACTTGTACGTCCAGGTCGCCCCCGCAACCAGGGGGAAGTAGGAATTGCCGCTCTCGTTGGCCAGAGCAGGACGCCCCCAGCCGTAAGCGGTGCCCCCGGTGGCGAGGCTCGTCAGGGGTACACATACGACTGCCAAGGTGACCAACAGGGCCACCCGACGGGATTGCTTCATTGCCACGTGCAAGCCTCCTTTTGGGCCATGCCCGCCCCACTTGCGGGGCGCGACATGGACGTCTCACGGCCATGGTGGCCCGGCCTCCGTTCTCTCACATGGGGGAAATCCCCCAAAAATAAGCGCTTAGGGAAGCCTTTCCCTGCTCTGAAGGAGAGCCTTGATGAAAGGCCCACGCCACTGGCCGGCGCGCCCGGTCAGGGCAGCGTGCTCGGTCCGGGAGGCCCGTCCTCTCGGTCGTCTTGTGCCGGCGAACCGACCGCATCGGGCACCGCCTGGGGCACACCCCCTTGGAAGGAGCCCGGACCGGAGGCGGCACTCGGGACAAACGTGGCCGGCCCGGCGGGAACTGTCGCAGCGGGAACTGTCGCCAATGGCGGGGTGCCCGGCAGGTAACTGCCCGTATCTCCGGGCGGGGCCACCGCCGGCGATACGACTACCGGGCCGTTCACCGCTTCGTGAGCCGAAAGTTCCGCCAACAATTGCTCCGTTCTTGTCTCGTCGGCTGGTGTGGCGCGATCAGCACGCGCTAGGTAGTACAGGCCCCCAAGCTCGAGCAGGAGAGCATCCGCACGGTGCTTGGCCTGCATCGACGAGAGCTTGCCCTGCCCGGCGCGTGCCCCCTCCTGCGCTTTCTCGGCCAGGGAAGTCGCTTGGGATTTGACTTTGTCCATGAACCCCATATCTGCTCCTTTTTTGGTTTGGCTGCCCAGGCTCAGCGGCCCAGGACGTTGCCGAGCACGCCTCCCACCAAACCACCCTCGGCCGCGCTGCGCTCCTCACCGATGTACGGGCGCAGCGAAGCGGCGAGGACGGGCAGCGGCATCGACTGGAGCCACACCCGGCCCGGCCCGGTGAGGGCGACCAACCAGTGGCCGTCCGCTCCGAAATAGCGGTTGGCGATCCCCTGGACCCTGGTCATCTGGAAGCTGACGGTCTCATGGAAGACGCCGACGTGGCCAGGGTGCACCATAAGGGACTGCCCAGCAGCGAGGTCGTAGGTGGTCACCTCTCCTGAGAGCTCCACCCACGCTGTACCGGAACCCTCTAGGCGCTGGAGCACGAAACCCTCTTTGCCGAAGAGCATGCCACCAAGGCCCTGGTTGAACCCGATCGAGGGCGTGACGGCCTCCGTCCCGCACACCCAGCCGTGCCGGTGAACGAGATAGCCCTGACCCGGCGCCACTTCCAAGGGGAATATGTGGCCCGGCACCTTGGCAGCGAAGGCAACCATGCCGGGGCCGCCAGTGGCTTGGTAGCGCGTCAGCAAAATGCTGGCGCCCCCGAGCGCTCGCTTGAGACCCCCGAGCAACCCCGTGCTCTGCCCCACGTTCGCTGTCTGGGTCATCTGCATGTTCGGCGTCATCCACGAGAGCTCGCCGTGGTCGGAGACGATCACCTCGCCCGGGTCGAGGACCATCTCGAGGACTGGCATCGTCGAACCCTTCACCTGTGCCTGCATACAACCTCCTGTGCCCTCGAGTGCCGTCGAGCCGCGGCCGGAGTAGGGGCCTTCACAGCGCACGATACCGCGGGCTGTTCCCGCACGTTGGCAAGAGAAAGCAGCTCGGTAAAAATAGGGGGGTCCCCCCTATGTTTGCTGCCCACTCCCCACAATCCAGGCGCCAGCACCTAGCCCGGGCGCGTCGGGGGGCTCACGGGCGCGGATGCCGGGGCTGGACGTCTGCTCGTGCTGAGCGCGCTCACCGCGCCGGATGCGTCGGCCGCACCGGTAAGTCGCGACGATGCCGCGGCCAAGTTGTCGTGCTCGCCGCACCACTCTTGGCATTATCACTACGGACGTCATCACTACGGACGTCATCAGTACGGACGTCATCAGTACGGACGTCATCAGTACGGGCGAGGCGTTGCCCACTCGCGAACGACAGTAGGGCATCGACGTTTGCTACGCGCCAAGCCGCCCTCTTTTGATAAATATCAGCTTTCGTGAGGTTGGTGGCTATGTGCTGGGCCCACGCCAGCCAAAGCGTCGTCACCGGGCCGGCGCAGCAGTTGGGGCAGATAGGCGCGGCCGGTGCCACCGGGGCGGGCCCCTGCCTCTCAGTCGGCGGGGCCAGTGGCGGAGCTTTCCCGAAAACCAACAATTCGAGGGCTCCCCAGCGGCGGGCCCCGTCGCCGCCACCCCAACCAGGGAGCGAGCGCGGACGCTGCAGCAGTTGCAGCAAGACGGCTCCGAGATCGAGCTTTCGGCGCTGCATAATGGTGGTGATTACAAGCAGGGATGTGTCCCTGCCAAGAAGCCCGTGCGGGGAACCTGCGCCCCAGTCAACCACTCCTTGGAGCGCCGTGCCGTCAGCGCCACCGAACAACAAATTGGCCGGTGTGTAGTCGCCATGAGACCAGCCGACGCAAAGCTTCATGCCGGTGAGGACGCCGGCCAGCCGTTCGCGTAGCCGGGAAAGCGATCCCGCCTGCCAGGACTTCGCTCGGTACAGGGACGCGATCACAGACAGAGGTTCGCTCACCCACTCGCCTACGAGATCGTCACCGACCTGGATTTGGGTATGAGCCCGGACGTGTAAGTCGGCGATGGCATCGAGGGCACTGCGCAACGCGGCGGAGGCCACCGGTAACGCGGCCGCGAGGACGTGGCGCCCGTCAGCATCACCCCGGCGGCGCTCGATGCTGAGTGCCGGCGACGAACCCAGATGAGAGCACAGGACTTCGGGCAGCAAGTCACACCACCCGGAGAGACGCGGGTCGCCGACCAACCGGTTGCGCACCGAATTGTCAAGACGCATTTCGTGAGCTGCTTTTGGCGCTTCGCCCAATTTGACGACGGCCTCACTGCCCGGGGGCCGCTCGGCTCTGGCTACTATCAGCGCCGAACCGCTTGACATAACCGTCGTCACCCGCCACGGTCCTTGCGTCGATCCACAGCACGCCTCGAGTGCGCTGGCCACCACGATGGCCTGACTGCGCTTGCGGCGCCCCTTGGATCCCGTACCCGACAATGCTTTCGCCACCCACCACACGGGTGCGGCCGGCCGCCGCCGTGTGAACGCCCGGCCCGCTAGCACCAGGCGTGCCAGCGCGTGGCGCAGCCACGGACGGAACCTGGCGGGCTCGTTTTGCGAGGTGCTCTTGGGCTCGGCGACAAACCCGGTCGGTACCGGCAACCGGCCTCCCCTGCTCACGGTTCAACCCTCTTGGAGCCCCATGACCGGGCAAGTTCCGCCACGAACCCTCCCGGTCTCAGCCGGCCCGAAGAGCGAACGGACAGTAGTGCGACCATCTGCCTGCGCGAGGGTGCCATCACGGGCGGCCGGCACAGGGGGCACCTGCCCGGGACGTGGCCAAGGAGAACACCAACTGCCTCGGCTACGCCGGCCTGATAGCCACTGCCGACGACGACGGCCCCGCTCGCACGAACCGCGGCGTCGCAATTGGCAGGAGCGATCCCCAAACCGGCTGCGCGGAGCACGGGAATGTCGCTGGTGCTGTCACCCACTGCCAGGGACAAGAACTCGTCAGCGCTCTGACCGTCCCCGGGGCCCAATGCTGCAACCAGCTCCCGCAGCCCGCTCAACTTGTCGGCTGAGCGGCAGGTGATATCCGTTTGGTTCTCCCCGACGACCAGGCCCCACTGCCCACCGAGACGGCCGAGCTCTTCGGCGCTCACCCGGCGCTGGCCGCCCGCTCTGCGCCACACCCTGATGCTGTACCGGTAGAAAGGGCTCACCTCTACCCCACCACGTTGCTCCAACTGTGACCGCTCCATGTCCAAGCCACGGATTTCTTGGTCGGTGGCAAGGCCCGTCACGGTCCGGCGATCAGATTGGTACATCGCCGCGCCGTATTCGCCCACCGCACCGGGTAGGCCGAAAGCGTTGCACCTTTCAGCCGCTTCGCCCACCGAACGCCCCGTGGACAAAAGGACGGGTACCGCATGTGCTTTGAGCGCCCTGAGGGCGAGCGCCCCCGGTGCCGTAGTGGCCGGGAAACCGAGCGCTCCCCCCTCGAGGCAACCGTCCAGATCGAGGGCGCACGGCGCCCTATCGCTTTGCACTGCCTTAGAGATCATGTCATCTAGGAAGGTGGCCGCAAAATAGGCGTTCACCGCCCGGCTCGCCGCACGCTCCCACAGTTCGCGGTGCACCCGCTGGCGGCGCAGTAGGTCCCACAAGTACACCAACCGGTAGGTGAGCCAACGCTCCTCGTCAGGCGCAGAGCCTGAGATCTCTTTCCAGGCGTCCGCGTACCTCTTCGCCGCCACGCCGGCGGAGCCCCGGACCGGCTGCGGCCCCGAGACCGCCTGCCAGGTCAAGCCAGCCTCGTCGCGGAGCTCGGCGAGGTCCGCTTCGACCGCCGCCGCGGCCAGGTCGTACAGGGCGTCGTAACAGGCGAGGTCGAAGTTCCAGAACGCCCCTGTTGCGGCGTCTCTCTTCGTCAGGTGCTCGCCGTCGCACGACCAACTGGCAGCGTCCATATGGCCATCGACGACGGAGGCGTCCCCCGTGGCGAGCAGCCGCCGGGTGAACGGGACCAGGAGGCCCATCCTCATAAGAGGCGCCGGACGGCCGAGCAGGGGCGCCAAAGCGCGAGAGGCCGCCTCCCATAACGGCAGCCTGCCGCCCATCGTCCCGGTCGGGTCACCCGCCGCCGGCATGGCATCGTGGCGGAGCTTCACGTAACGTGCCACAGCCCGCGCAGTGGAGGGCTGTGTGACGTCGACGCGGCGCCCGGCTCCGGGGCGCTCGTAGCTGTAGACCAGGCCGTCGGCAAACCCGAGGACGGGAGGCACGGCACCGCCCAGGGCCCGGGTGACGGCCAGCGCATGGCGGCCAAAGAAGCCGAGCCCGGTCCCCTCCACCACCAGCTGTTCATGTCGCACCCCTCCGGCACCGGGGCGTTCCAGGACGAGGTCATAGCGGAGACGGATGTGCTCGCGGTGGACGGCCATCGGTCGCTCCTGGGCGGCGCAGCTCACCACCCGGCAGTCACCGGCCAGCCGCTCGACGGTCTGCGCCACCTGGCCCGGGGCCAGCAGGCGGTGGACGTACCAGCGTTCCCAGGGCAGGAGCACAGCGGGGTACCGGCGCAATCCGGGTGAGAGCGACGCCTGCCCGGGGGGTAGGCCAAGCAGCAGTACCAGGGCGTCAGGCTTCACTCCCATCCGCTCGAGCCGCGCTGCCACTCGGGCGACGCTCCGGCCGGTGACCGGCGGGTCATCGGTAAGCATCACCAAGCCGGAGCGCGATGCGACCTTGGCGACTACTTCACGGGCGGCGCTCGAGGGCCTGACGCCTGGGCGCAACGTTGCGACAGAGACGTCTGCGTACCCCGCGGCTTTCGCGTAGGCCGCGGCGAGGGGCGCCAGGTAACTGCCCGACGTCCGGATGCCCACGAACGCGAGGGGACGAGAACGAGCGGGCCACCGGATCGCCGCCATGGCCACCAGCTCTCGCACGTCCTCGAAGTGCTGGTCGAAGCTGCGAAAACAAGATGGCAGGCGCAGGACTTGCGACCGCACGCCGGCAGGCAACCGCTCCACGGCGGCGCTTGCCTGCTCCGCCAACCCGGCCACGGTGCGCTGGTCCGGCGTCGCCGTGCCGGCGGCCCCGGGGGCCAGAACATCACGCAGTTCAGCCTGTGCACGGGCGGCGACGGCCAAGGCGTGCCCAAAAGGCGAGTTCTCCGCGGCAAGGTCAGCCGCACCCAGCGCGTAGGACACGGCCGTCAAGACCGCCTCCCGCGCCAAGCCAGGCCCTTCCAGTTCTGCCGACAGTTGGCGCCACCATGAACGCTGGCCAAGTCCGGTCCCTCCCGCCATTGCATCCTCGGTGACCTGGACGGCGGCGGCACTGGCCAGGAAAGCGTCAGCCCAACAACCGCAGCGCAGCGCCTGGGCGGCCAACGCCGGCAACGCTCCAAGGGGCTGGAAGAGGTCGGAGAGCAAAAGACCTTCCTGGCACGGCCGTCCCGTCGTAGGGTCAGCAGCCAGCTCCCGAGCAACCGGCATGTCGTCGGGGCACCCAGTCCCAACAGGGCCACCCTCTCGGTCGGGGCGCTCGACTACATTCACTAAAACCAGTTACCTTAAGGCGCCCCCCGGATTAGTGGCCCTAACGGCCTGACAACTTGGTGCAAGTTGGTCCCCGGAAGGACCGATATCACTGAGCGCGCGCAGACAGCCTCCTATAGGATTCGCGGCGACCTCGACGGGAGCGGGGCAGACAGCCGGGCGGGCCTTGGCGGTCCCATCAGTTCGCTCTAGCTGTAATTAGAAATCTCTAGCCGTAATTAGAACCCTGGGGAGTGACCGCAGTCGGCAAGCCGGCGCTCGCTTGCTCCAGCATGTCATCGAGCCGGTCCAGGATTTCGGGGTCAACGCCTGAGTCGAACTTGCGGGCAAACGGTTTGCCTGAGCCCACCATGTAGTCGTAGTCGGCGCTGGTAAGCACCAGTGGGTGCGCGCTGGGCGGCTGCCACTTTATGCAGTGCAACAGTTCTATCTCGACCTCGAGGGACGCGTCGTTCATAAGCACCGTTTGGGTCGCGGACTCGTCAGAGAGCAAGGTGCGCCGGCAGTGTGCCACGTAGGCGGGATGGTCCGCCCGGTACCGCTGGAGGGCCTCGGTCGCCCGGCGGTCCGTGGTGATCCAGTTGGAGCCCTTCCACAAGGGGAAGTTGTCGCTGTAGGGAGCGTTGCGCGCCCGCCAACCGGTGATGGTGCCCATGCCGTCGACCATGTAATAGAAATAAAGGCGCCCCTCCCGGGCGCTCACGCGCCTGGCCACGCCGTCGCGCAAACGGGTGGCGAGCGGGCGCAGCGGAGCAGGGACTTTGCGCAATGCCTCGGAGTCCAACCACCAGAAATACTGGTAGAAGTAGCGCAGGTAGAAGTCCCGCCTGTCGTCTGGTCCTGCCGCCGCGCAGGGAAAGGCGTCCACGTACGCATTGGCTGTGGTCTTCGCCAGCTTTTCTTCCAGCAGGTACAACGGTTGGACCGGGTAATCCTGGCCCGACAACAAAACGAACCAGTTGCAATCAGTGGCTTCAGATGCCCAATCAAGCATGCGCCAATGCGCCGCCGTTAGCTCGAAGCTGCCCCACTTCACTTGACGGGGAGCAATGATCACATGGGCCCCGGTCTCTCGTTCGACCCTATTGGAGTCGACCGGCGTCCTGGTGGGATCGTGGTGCACCACGAGCTCCGCCTCAGGTTGTTGGCGCCTTAGCGTGCGCAAGAGGCGCAATAGCTCGGCGGTGGACCGGTGGTTGATCACCATGTAGCAGACGTGCGGCCAGGACCGGTCGCTGCCCGCGACTCGGCTGCCCGGATCGGGGCTCATGCTAAAGCTCTACCCCTGAGGCGCCACGTTCATGCTTACGAGCGCTGCATCCAGACCCTCGACGCGCCGGAGTTCCACTTATTGGACGACCAAGGAGGACTGCTATCCTGCGCGACGGTGCGCACGGTCGTGGTCCTTTCCGGCGGGCCCCCGCCTCAGGCAGCTCTAGAGCTGCCACCCGGCGCCAAAGTCGTCACCGCGAACGGGGGCGCGGAGCTTGCACGCCAGCTGGATTTGCAGGTGGACCTGGCGGTGGGCGACTTCGACTCGGTCTCAAAGGACCGTCTTTCGCACGTGCTCGCCTTCGAGCGCCACCCAGAAGCGAAGGACGCCACAGATCTTGAGCTCGCCATGCAGGCAGCTCTCCGCTTAGGTGCCGAGCGAGTGCTGCTCATCGGCAGTGACGGCGGACGCCTCGACCACCTTTTCGGAGGTCTCCAACTTCTGGCCTCGCCGTCCTTTACCGGCGTACAAGTCGATGCCCAGCTGGGGCCGAGCTTGGTCCATGTCATTCGCCACGACCGCACCATTGCCGGCAGGCAAGGCGAGCTGGTATCGCTGTTCGCCATGCACGGCGACGCCTTGGGGGTCTCCACCCAGGGCTTGCGTTACCCCCTCGAGGCAGAGACGCTTCAGCCCGGTTCCAGCCGAGGAGTGTCGAATGTCTTCGAGGCCCCGCTGGCCCGGGTGACACTCGTTGAAGGCGTCCTTCTGGCAGTACGGCCAGACCCCCACCGTGGTGGGGATTAGGGCGTCGTCACGAGCCGCTGCCCTGCCTGAGCATGCTCAGTAGTTCTCGCTCGATTGCCGCCGCCGCGGGCGAGGTAAGCGTCTCCTCGGGGCGCGGCCGGGGCAGCGCCACCTCCACCCGGGCGACGACGGTCGCCGGCCGGGCCGAGAGCACATAAACAGTGTCGGACATATAGACGGCCTCGCGTATGTCGTGGGTCACCAGGACCACGGTCCATCGGAAACGCTCCCACAGCGATTCGAGCCACATCTGCATCTCGGTGCGCGTCAATGAGTCAAGCGCGCCCAATGGCTCGTCAAGCAGCAAGAGGCTCTTGTCCTGGACAACGGTGCGGAGCAGGGCAGCCCGCTGGCGCATGCCACCTGACAGTTCAAAAGGGAAGGACCGTTCAAATCCGGCCAGCCCGAACGCCTCCAGGAGAGGGGCGACCTTGAGCCGCGCCCGAGCCCGCCCGACGCCGGCCACTTCCAGCCCGAGGGTTACATTATCGATCACCTTGCGCCAAGGGAACAGGAGGTCCTTCTGGGGCATGTAGGCGCAGCTGGGCTGCCCTGGCGCGCCGTCCACCAGCACCTCCCCCGTGTCTGGCACCTGGAGGCCGCCCACGATCTCCAAAAGCGTCGACTTGCCACAGCCGCTCGGGCCGATAACGGAAACGAACTCGCCTTCATGCACTATCAGATCGATCCCGTCCAGCACGGGGACTTGGCGAGATCCATGGCGGTACGACCGGCAGACCTGGCGGAGCTCCAATCTAGGAGGGGGTGCATACCCGGGCACAGGTACAAGAACATACCGCCCCCCTGAACCCGCTGGCGCCAGGCCAACGGGCGGGTGCCTGACATCTCGGGAGTTTCGGGCTCGCAACGTGTACTATGGGCGCCAGTGACGCAGGGTGCCCGCTAGCTCGGGCTGAGAGCACACCTGTCGAACCTGATCTAGTTAGCACTAGCGGAGGGACTGTCACGTGAAAACCGTGCTCCGCGTTGCGTTCCGGCGCAGCGCTTGTTTGATAATTGCAGCGGTCGCTTGGAGCTTCGCATTGGCTCCGGCAACCCCAGTGGCAGGCGCGGCTCCGCCAAAGAAGCTGACGACGGTAACGCTCGCCCTCGACTGGACACCCAACACCGACCACACCGGGTTCTTCGTCGCGAAGACCCTCGGCTATTACCGTGACGCCGGGATCCGGCTACAGATCATCCCCTACACGACCACATTGCCCGACGAGCTGGTGGCTACCAATCGCGCCGACTTTGGCATCTCGTTCGAGTCGGAGGTGGCGATCGATGAGGCTCAAGGCCTCCCGGTGACGTCTGTTATGGCGATCCTCCAGCACATGGCCAGCGTGGTTGGTTACCGCCCAGGGTCGGGGATCCACCGGCCTCGTGACCTGGTGGGCAAGACCTTCGCCTGGGACGGGGGCACGGACGAGGTGGCGTCCATCGAGTACCTGATCAGCAGGGATGGTGGTAAGGCGAAACTGCCCAACGGCAAACCCAACTTCAAGGTTGTCAACCTCAACACATCTGCTTACGAGGCCGTTTATGACGGCAGCGCTGCGTTCGATTTCCCCCTTGTCACTTGGGAAGTGATCCAGGCCCGACTGGTAGGGAAGCCCATGGACTACTTCGACCTCCAACGTTGGGGCTTCCCGGACCGATATGAGGTGGTCCTCATATCGGGCCACCAGTTCCTGCGGCGTGATCCCGGGTTAGCCGCGCGGTTCGTCCAGGCCTCTGCTAGGGGTTTCGCCTACGCTGCGCATCATCCCAATGCAGCGGCGAAGATCTTGATCGATGACAACCCGGGAGTTTTTACCGTCCCGGGGCTTGTCTACGACAGCACACGGCTAATGGCCAAGTCTTTCTGGCTGGACGCCAAGGGTCGTTTCGGCTACCAGACGTACCAGAAGTGGTACGGGTACACGCGCTTCGCCGTCAAAGCCGGCATCCTGCACGACGCGAAGGGCAACGTCGTCCGAGCGGTCCCAGCGCATATTGGTAGCTGGTTTACAAATGCTTACCTCACAGCGCCCCAGCGCTGACGCTCCACCCTCACTACGCTTGCTGCCCGGGTGGTCCAGCAAGCGAGTAGCGAAGCTCGCGCCCAGACGGAGCTACACGATCGTCGTGCTACCCATCACCGTCGGCGTGGCGGGGCTCGGCCTGTGGCAACTACTGGCAGTGCTATTGCACGCAGATCCCAACATCGCGCCCTCACCGTGGCGGGTGCTCACCCAAGGCTGGGAGTGGCGAGCCGCCATCTGGTCGAACACCGTACCGACCCTGGAAGAAACGGCCTTGGGTTTCGGCGCCTCCCTGATCTGCGCCTTCGCACTGGCAACTGCCATGCAGCTTTGGGCGCTGCTAAGGCGCGCCCTTTACCCCTTCCTGGTGGTATCGCAAACACTGCCGCTGATTGCGATCGCACCCATCGTGGACATCTGGTTCGGGCTGGGGTTGCTCCCAAAGCTCGTAGTGGTCGCCATCGTCACCTTCTTCCCCATCACAGTGGGTCTGACCGAGGGTTTTCGGTCAGCCGAGCCCGGTGCAGTTGACCTCCTGCGCTCCATGGGAGCCCATCGCTTTGTGATCTTTTCGAAACTGCAACTCCCCGCAGCAATGCCTCACTTCTTCGCGGGCTTGCGCATCGCCATCACCTATGCAGTGGTAGGGGCTGTCTTCGCCGAGTACGTCGGGGCAAGCTCTGGTCTTGGGATATTTATGTCAGAGCAGTTCAGCCAGTTCCGCACGGATCTGGTCTATGCATCCGTCGCCGTCGTAGCGGCTGTGAGCCTTGGCCTGTTCGCCATGACGTACTTCGTTGAGCGCCTGGTCATCCCTTGGTACTGGCTCTCACGTCGTGCCGAGCGCACGGCGGGGCATTAGCACCGGGCCGAGGGCGGCCCGGGACGCGGGTGGATCATCCCAACCACAGATCCGCCGCGCGCAACACGTGCATACCGAGAACCCAGACCATCTAACCGGGCGAGAGCCAGTTGGAAAGCTCAGGTAGGTGAGACTTTGCTCGCCGGCCCAACGCCCCCACGCGCGGCAGCGCCCGGACGACGGCCTGGGAGCGCCAACCATGAAGCGCGATCGCTATATTCCTAATACGTCGCTGATGAGGGAAAAACTCGCCGAAGTGGGGGTTGTCGGGGGAGGTACACGAATCGAAGCAGGATGAGCCTGTGGCTACAAAGAAGTGGCGTACCGAGCCGAGAAGCAGTTGCACACCGGGCGCGTACGGCCGCAGGTCCTCGCGGTACGCCATGTTGCAGGCGAAGCACACCGCGGGCGTTTCGAGCATGTAAAACATCGCCAACGCTGTGCCCTTGGCCTCCAAAGTCAGACAACGGGCACTACCGTCGTCGGCAAGCCTGCGTACGGATGCCTTGAACCAGTCTCCATATCCCGGACGCTGAGCCAATGCACCAGTCCCAGGTTCGAGCCTGCCCCTCCAACCGGCGGCTTCCATGGCCAGGAAACGTTCAGGCCAGGATGGGTCAGCCGTCTGGTCGACAACTTGTGGCACCACCCCAAACTGGCGTTCCAGGCCGCGTCGCCAGCGCTGCACACCACGCGAGCGTTTAGCCGAGAGCAAAGCGCACCGGTCGCACTCGCCACAGGCGGGCGACGAACACTCCGGTACCCCGTCTTGCCTCCGCAGCACGGGCCTGCTCCAGGAGCTGAAGGTGCGCACTGGCATCCCCAGGTTGAGTGCCGCGTTCGCAAGGAACGTGCTTGTCACGCCGTCGCCCAACCAGTCGACAGTGAGAACGTCGGCATGTTGGCTCAAGGACTCGAGAAGAACCCGCAGAGCGCGCGCTTTCTGAGCGCCGCCCACCAGCGGCGTGCCGAGATTGACGGCCTGGAACGACCGCGAGCGTAGGACCCTAAGGGGCCCAGTGGAACGCATGCGCGTGACCGGCAGAGCAGCGACCATATCGGGACCGTCGTAAACAAGGGCAAGTTGGACATGGCGCGCGCTCGGGATGCTGGAGGCGGCGGGCAGGACGTAGCCCGGCGTGGCAAACGGATTGGGTTCTAGCGATGCCCGGCTAAGCCGTTCCCAGTCCAGTAACTGGCGCGGGCGGAGGTCGCGCACGGGAACAAGGTGCGCGTCCATATCGATGATTTTAACTTTGTGCACCCATTGCCAGGCAGGCTGCGTTCTGGTATTTCGTTCTTAGGCATGCCGAAGCTTGACCGGGCCTGCGGGATCGGCGCCGATGGCGAGCACTTCGTGCCCAGCGCCTCGCCCGATAAGTCCCCGCGCCTCGGCCGATACGTAGAGGTCGACTAAACCCGGCCTGGCCGTAACCTTTGCGCATGGCTACGACTGAGGCCAGGGAGGGTATCGCGCTCACGCACCTGGACGACCTGCTGTTTGACGGAGCAGGAAGCACCAAGCGCCAGCTGGTGGACTATCTCGACCGGGCAAGCAGCCTAATCCTTCCCGAGCTGCGAGGACGTCCCTTGTCCGTGATCCGAGCTCACCGGGGTGAAGCACCCTTTATGCAGAAAAACCTTCCGAAGTACGCCCCCGAGTGGCTGCCACGAGCAGAGATTTGGGCAGAAGCGTCTCACCGTCAGGTCGCGTACGCACTCTGCAACGACCGGCGCAGCCTCATGTGGTTCGCCAACCAGCGGGCCATTGAGTACCACCCAGCACTGGTCCGAGCTGACGACATCTCAGTTATGACGCATCTCGTGATCGACCTCGACCCGCCGGACCAGAGCAGCTTCTCGGCTGCCGCAGAGTTGGCAAGAGCGGTCCATGAGGTGCTGGAGGGCTTGGACCTACGTGGGGCTGTCAAGACCAGCGGGTCCAAGGGTCTGCACATCTGGGTACCGGTGTACCCTCTACCTGTCGAACATGCCGCGGCGGCCACGCGAGCCTTGGCCGTACGCACGGCCAAACTGGCCCCGCAAATAGCAACGACGGCGCTGTTCAAGTCCGAGCGGGCTGGGCGTGTCTTCGTGGACTCCACCAGGGCGGGCGGGGCAACGGTGGTCGCCGCGTTCAGCCCACGTGCCCGCCCTGGCGTCCCGGTGTCGTTCCCTGTCCCCTGGGAGGATCTGGACCGGGTTGAACCGGCCCAGTTCGACCTGAGCTCACTCGACTTGTACGCGGACCAAGCGCGGACCTGGGCAGACGGTATGCCTGGCCCTCAGCACCTGCCCACGGATCTGGTTGAAGAGGGTCTGGGCATACCCGCTCCCCGGGTTGCAGCGATGCAGGAAGGTCGGCGCCGGGCTCGTGGGCGTCAAGCAGGGCCCTGATGGCGTTGGGAGGTACGGACGGCCCCGACCGCCGCGCCACCGGCACGACTTGCTGCCGGCTCGAGCCTCACCCCCCTTCAAGGAGGCCCGAGCCGACTGCCCGCGCCCGCGGTCATTTGTCGCGGTGCCGCCCTCCCGGCGCCGCGACAAGGCCCTAGTTCAACGACGTGCAGTCTCCCGCACTACCTGTTGGCCCCGACCATGAGGTAGTGCGGGACGCGGATGGCCCGAACCGATGGCGCTAGGCGCTTGGCTGGCGGGCAGCACCGCCTTGACGCCAACGCTGAAGATAACGGGCACAGTGGCCATTGAAGCCCATAGCAGCCCATTCCGCATCCGCCTGAAAGATGATTTCTAAGGCATCGCACGCTGTCCGGTTTGGTGACCTCTACTCTTAGGGACATGAGAGCCCTCGCAAAGGCTGTCCCCAGATGGAGCGCCGGGTGGGTAGTAGGTGCAGCCCTCGTCGTTGCGGTAGTCGGGCAACTGAACCTCCTGGCCCCCGGTCCATCGCCGGCCCCACGGGGCCCCGTTTTCCTCGGCTGCATTCTTGTCGGTATTACATGCGCTGCGCTGGTGATGTCGCTGCGCTGGCTCGGCGCCGCCAGCGCATTGGCCGCCGCCACATTCTTGGCCTACGTGACGCTCGGCTATCCCGGGAGCGTTGCCTCATGGGTGGTCCTCGCCCTTTTGTTACGAGTACAACTGCAATCCAGTGTCCGCACTGCCTTCATGTCCATTGCGGTCCTTACTGCTGCTTGCGCGGTTATTGCCGGCTTGGTCCCCGGGCAGAGCCCCGCGGAACGCGCTTACAACGTGGCCACCGTTCCTTTCATCGGAGCGGTCGGGTTGGCCCTGCGGTCTCGTCGTGCAGGCAACCACGCACGCGAACAGGAACGCCGATTGGCCCTCGAGCGCGCCCTTTGGGAGCAAAAAGACGCAGTCATGCTCGAACGGCTACGGCTAGCACGCCTGCTGCACGATTCAGTCGGTCACGAGGTGACACTTGCAGGACTGCGAGCGGAGGCGGCAGCACGGACCCTGAAGCGGGATCCCTCAGAAGCCGAGAGGCTACTACGAGATGTGACCCGCTATGTCCGTGACGCAATGACCGAGCTCCACCAACTGGTGGGCTTCCTGCGCGAATCCGATCAGGAAGCAGAGCCGCTCCCCTCGAACCTCGATCTAGAAGCGCTCGCTCGTCGCTTCCGCACGCCTGGCCTTGAGATCATCGTCGATATTGACGCAGACGAAATGATCCTGGAAGAACTGAGCGATCCCATCCGCGCCCTGGTGGCAGAGGGCCTGGTCAACGTGGTGCGCCATAGCGGGGGTGCCAGCAAGGTCGTGGTTTCCGTGCGCCAGGCCGGTCCCATGCTCAGTGTGGACATCAGAGACAATGGGCGCGGGCCCGGCCCTCTGTCATCGCCGGGCTTCGGTATAACGGGTGTCGACGAGCGTGCCCGGTGCGCTGGGGGCAGGGTCGAATTGCGCAAAAACCCTGAGGGCGGCGCCATTTTGCACGCGCAGTTTGACCTCGACAGGCAGATGGCCGGATGAGAGAGCTGCGTGTAATAGCCGTCGACGACGAGCAAGCCGCCAGGGAGTCGATCAGCCTCATCCTCGACTTCGAGGACGACATCAATATGGTCGGCACCGCCTCCACAGGCCACGAGGCCATCGACGCAGTGGAGCTGCTCCACCCGGATGTTGTCGTAATGGATCTCCGCATGCCTCGCATGGACGGGATCGAGGCCACCCGGCGCATCACGACCAGGCCGGGCAATATGACGTCGGTGTTGGCTCTGACGACTTTCGCGACTGACGACCTGGCCATCTCTGCGATCCGTGCTGGCGCTGCCGGTTTCTGTTCTAAAGCGGACGCCGCACTGATGTTGGCATCGGCCGTCCGCACTGTGGCGTCCGGCGAGTCGATCGTCTCCCCGCGAGTGCTGCGGGTGCTGCTAAACCGATTGATCCCATCGGCTGAACAACCCGACGAGGTGTGCTCGGCTCGCGAGATGGAGGTCCTCAGGCTCGTCGCCGAGGGGTTGACCAACCCGGAGATAGCCGACCGCCTTGTCATATCCGATGCCACAGTGCGGACGCACATCCAGCATCTTCGGTTGAAGCTGGCAGCCAAGACCCGCGCCCACTTGGTCGTCCGAGCTCACGAAATGGGTCTGGTGCCTCGGGTCGGTCTGTAAGCACCATTGCCCGGGCGCCCCAGCCGTCGGAGGCGCTACCGTTCCGTTCTTCGCAGAATCATCGTTCGCGCGGATGCGGCGTGCCCCTGCGTCGACTTACTGTCAGGATCACTAAACGCCGCTCGTACGAGGAGGTGAGTAGATCGTGTGGTGGATTTTGCCGAGTTGGTGGTGGTAGTGGGCCCAGTCAGTAGTTCACCACAGGAAGGCGCTCGCCCCTGAGCACCGGAGCGGTCGCCACCCGGTTCACCTGGTGGTACCGACGGCGCCTTTCGCGACTGTTCTTATAGGACGATGCGCCCTAGGCGCACAAAGAGTGCCTGCAGCCCGAGCTGTTCCCCAGGGTTGTAGGCGAGGTCGGCGGAGAAACCGTCGATCACACTGACGGCCTCGGCCGCCGCTCCCGCGGCGATTGCACCGGTACCAGCTCGGTCCCGGTAAGCGCTGGCGAGCGCGGCCAGGCCGGCCCGCAATTCGTCTGTGCGCTGGCGGCGCTGTTCACGTTTGTGCCGAGCCTCTAGTTCGGCTGCGCCGAGCTTCCCGGCCGCTCGCGAGACCGAGGCCGGGACTTTGCCCACCGCCCCCGAATTGGCCCTTGCCAGCTCCTCGATCTCGGATTGCTGGCGGGCCGTCAGGGTGGACGCGCTCTTCTTGAGCAGGGCGAGTAGGTCGTCAACGAGTGCCGCTACCGTGGCCCCCGTTCCATCCAGCTTGGCCGGGACACTGCGCCACGCCTCGTAACGCGCTACCGCTTCGGGGTCGCCCGCAAGCAGGCGGGCCCGGTCCAGGCGTCCGCCCGCCAGCGCAGCTGCCTGGTGCGCTTCGGCGGGGCTAACTCCCCCAGCGACAAGGGCGGCGGCGACCTGAGCCTCGTTGAGCGGCGGGAACTCCACCAGTGCGCAGCGACTGGCGATGGTCGCCAGTTCGGGTGGCAAGAAGTCGGCGAGGACGAGGAACACCGTGCGCCCCGATGGCTCCTCAATCGTCTTGAGCAGGGCCGGCACGGCGTCGCGAGCCAGCTGCAGTTCCGGCAGCACGATCACAGTAGGGCCGCCCTCAGTGGACGTTCGCGCCGATAGCCGAGACACCTCGCGAGCCTGGTCCATAGTGAGCGAGGCCCCTTCTCGCTCGAAGACGAACACGTCCGGGTGCCGCCCGTTCCACACTCGCTCGCAAGTCTCGCACGCATCCTCCCCGCCGTTGGCACATTGGAGCATCGCTGCGAACTGAGTAGCCGCAGCGCGCTTCCCACTGCCCGGAGCCCCCACGAAGAGATAGGCGTGCACCGGGCGAGCGGCGCAGGCCCTCAGCTGGGCCAGAACCGCCGGCGGCACGAAGGCGTCTGCCGTCACGGCGCGGGCACCGCCACTGCGCCCAAGACGGCGGCCGTTACAGCTTCGAGGGGAGCGGATGCGTCCACCACTTTCCAGCGGTGCGGCTCCTGGCGCGCCATATCCAAGAAGCCCTGCCGGACCCGCTCCAGGAACTGGTCGTCCTCGCCTTCGAAACGGTCCTTGCCCTCACCAGGCCGGCGTGAACGCCCGGTGCGCACCGGCACGTCGAGGAGGACCACCAGGTCGGGCCGGCGCCCGCCAGTTGCCCAGCTGTCCAACGCCGCCAGCTCCTGCACGTCCAATCCTCGGCCAAACCCTTGGTACGCAAATGTTGAACCCGAATAGCGGTCGCAGACGACATCCTGGCCCCTGGCAAGTGCCGGCTCGATCACCTCCGACACGTGCTGGGCACGCGCCGCCAGCATCATCAGGGTCTCCGCCCGCGACGTAATTGGTAGCGGTGCTCCCAGAAGGAGACCACGTAATGCCTCGCCCAGCGCCGTCCCGCCCGGCTCCCTTGTCGCGACAGCGCCGATGGCGGCAGCTAGCCGCTCGGTCTGGGTCGACTTACCCGCCGCCTCCCCGCCTTCCAAGACGATGAACCGGGCCACTTGCCCAACCTAGCCCGAGACGATTGAGAGACCCCGCGGCCCCGAGTGGCAAGAAGTCCCGAGTGGCAAGGAATGTCGTGCGGTCGCAGCTACCCCACCTGCTCGGCGGCACAGGTGGCCCTGAGCGCCACACCGAGCTCAGTCCCCTGGAGGCACGAGGCGCCGCTCCATCGCCCAGCGCGTCAGCTGGTAGCGGTTGGACAACTGGAGCTTGCGCAGCACGGCGGAGACGTGCGTTTCCACCGTCTTTACCGATATGTACAGCTCGCGAGCGATCTCTTTGTAGGCGTAGCCCCTGGCGATCAGGCGAAGGACCTCGCGCTCGCGCGACGTCAGCTGCTCGAGCTCAGGGTCACTGTGCACATGGACGGGTTCGGGGCTGGAGGCAAAGGCGTCCAGCACGAAGCCGGCCAGCCGGGGCGAGAACACTGCATCCCCGGCGGCTATAGCGGCCATCGCACTGGCGAGCTCTGCGGTGGAGATCGTCTTGGTCACATAGCCGCGCGCTCCGGCCCGTATGGTGCTGATCACGTCTTCGGCCGAGTCCGAGACCGACAGGGCAAGGAAGCGCACGGAGGGTTTGCGGGCCAAGACCTGGCGGACCACCTCCGGCCCGCCCCCGTCGGGCATATGGACATCGACCAGCACTACATCGGGGTCGCTGGCACAGATGCCGGCCACCGCACTGGCCACATCGCCCGCTTCGCCGACAACGTCGAAGCCGCCGGCCGTGCTGATCTCGTGGCGTACCCCGGCTCGGAACAGTTGGTGGTCGTCGACAAGGAACACCTTTAGCGCGCTCACCAGGCCAGCCCGCTCATCAGCGCCTCCTCGGCATCTTCAAGCTCACCTCGGTACCCTCCCCAGGGGACGTGCGCACCGTCGCCGTACCCCCGTGACGGCGCGTGCGCGCCTTGATCGACTGGCTGACGCCTTTGCGGTCGGGCGCCACCGCGTCGAGGTCGAAGCCGCAGCCGCGGTCTCTAACAAAGATAGAGACCAGATCCGGCTCAACCTCGGCGAAAAGCGACACAGCGTCGGCCCCCGACCACTTTGCCGAGTTCACGACCGCTTCCCGGGCAGCCGCCACCACAGCTCGCAACCGGTCGTCCAGAGGCGCATCGCCAACGGTTACTACTTCAACCTTGGAACCATGGTCCGCTTCCACTTCTTGCTGGATGGCGACTAGTGCCTGGGAGACAGTCGTCGGAGCTGCCAAGGCGGGGGCACCGTCGGCCTGCTGCTCGAACAACCAGCTGCGCAGTTGGCGTTCCTGGGCCCTTGCGAGCTTCTGCACCTGGAGCGGCTCGGCCGCCGAGCGCTGTATGAGGGCGAGCGTCTGGAGCACCGAGTCGTGTAGGTGCGACGCCATCTCTGCCCTTTCTTCCGCACGCAGGCGTTGGCGCCGCTCCTCGGAAAGGTCACGTCCGAGCCGCAGCCACCATGGGGCCAATACCAGCGACATCCCCCCCATGACCCCGATCGCCGCCAGGCCGACCGTCATGTCGGCATGGGTCAGGTGCCGGGGCGACAGGAAGGTCAAGGCGCCGGCGCCCAACAGTCCCAAGCCGACGAGCACCCTTACGCCACTGAGGACCAAGCGCCGCCTTGTCGGCAACCCCTCCTTGGAGGCATCGAGGAGCCGTGCCACTCGCACGAGAGCCAGCCGGTCGTCTGTACCAGGGTGTCGCCACACCCCCACCAACGCCGCCGCCGACACCCAGCCGGGGGACACCGAGCCGATCACCATGGGCTCGCCTAAGCCGAAAAGGATGCCGGTCACCGCCGCCAGCAGGGTGGCCACGCCGGCGGTCAGCGCAATCGTGCGCTTGTCCGCCACGGCGTTGGCCCATATGGCTTTGCTCTCCCCCTCTGGGGGCAGCACAAGCCACGCCGCCATGTAGACGGCAATGCCTACGCCTCCACAAAATGCCAAGAAAACGAAGCCCGTACGCACGGCCCACAACGACACTTCGAACTTGCGAGCCAGGCACTCGGCAACTCCGGCCAGGGCGCGGCCTCCCGCTGGGCGCTGCAGCTTGGACCAGGGCTCCCACTGGCGCAGGGCCGGGCGCGACGACATGAGGCCATAGTCGCGCGCCGGGCGCCTGTCCGTAACCGGGCGGTCCCCCCCAGTTCCCCGGATGGCGTCTCCCTGTTCTCCGGGACGTCTCCGGGTAGTCCCCGATGGCACACGGGGCCGCGCAGGAGCATCATCGTTGGTATGTACGCGCAAGGTTCGCCTACGCCGCCCCCAGCACCCCCCACCCCGTACGGGCCGCGCCGCCTCCGGCGCAGCGCCACCGACCGGCGCCTGGGAGGAGTTCTTGGTGGCTTGGCGCAGTACCTGTCTGTGGACGCCACGGCCTTACGCATCGGCTACGCGTTCATTTCCATCGCATTCCTCGCCGGCATCGGCGGCGTCATCCTTTACCTCGTCGCGTGGATGGTGATGCCCGAGAACTACCAGCCAGTCGGCCCGGTAGGACCTCCCGTCAACGGCGTGCCCGGGGCACAGGCCCCTCCGGGCACAGGGACCTGGGCACGCCCCTGGCACGATTGGGACCGCGCCGCCCGGTCATGGGCCATCGTGTTCGGCGCCCTCGCTTTGGCTCTTTTATGGACCTTCGGGCTGGGCAAAGGCTTCCACTGGCCGGCATGGATCATCTGGGTCGGTTTCTTCATGCTTTTCGGCCGGCGGCGGGGTCACTTCTGCTTTTGGCGCGGATCGCGGGGCGCCTACAGGGACCGTGGTCCCTACGGCCCCGGGTCGCCCTATGGGCCCAACCCCTATTACTCGCCCAACCCCCCTTACGCGCCGGGCACCCCTTACGTGCCGGGTACTGCTGACCCGCCGGTCGCCCCATACATCCCGGGCGAGCCCGGTGCTGGCGCTGCGGGCATCACCTCGCCATACCAATGGGGAGCTTGGGGAACCTCTGGCGCGGCCTCTGGGTCGAGCACAGGCCAGCCGAGCACAGGCCAGCCGAGCCCTGGCCCAGCGACTGGAGAGCCCTTCGCAGGGGGCGAGACGCCGGGCCCTGTCGTAGGTGGCGAACCACACGAAATGGACGACCGCGCCAAGGCGGAACGCGAGGCAGCGGCCTGGGCAGAGGCTCAACTGGCCGCCGCAGGGGTGCCCAAGGCCGCCCCGGATCTCGGTCAAGGCAACCGCCGCCGGCGCCATATAGCCGCTTTCGTGGCTGCCGGCGCCAGCGCTCTTTTCCTGCTTGTCGTTTGTGCCGGGATCGGCCTGTCATTGATGTCGGGAGCATCTTTCGGCGGCGGCGTGGGGCGCACGATAGATGCCCCGGTTTCACTTGCGCAGGTACAAAGCAACTACAGCCTGAGCGTGGGCGACCTCCAGGTGGACCTTTCAGCAGTGAAGTTCCCCAAAGCGCACACCAAAACGGTTCATTTCAATGTAGGGGCAGGAAACCTGGTGCTGGCGGTGCCCCCGGCCACAGCGGTAGAAGTCAATGCCGGGGTGGGGGTCGGTCACGTTGACATCTTCGGGCACGCCGGGAGCGGGCTGCAGGTAAGCCAAGGCACCAGCACCGGGCAAATGCCCCAATTGGTTATCGACGCTCACGTCGGCGTCGGCAACATCGAGGTGCGCCAGGGTGCCTTGGGCAACTTTGGGCCCATCCCGACATTACCATCACCTCCAACGATGCCTTAAGGCTGCTATAACTTGCCTGGGGAGCAGGCACAGGCCCTTCCCCGCCTTCGGGCGTGCCAGATAAGTGTGCCCTGGGCTCCCCGGGGCCGGGAGGAGTGGCAAGTGAACAGCGCGGTTTTGGTCGTGTACCTGGTAGTAGTGGTCCTCGAGATAGCGGCCATGTGGCGGGTATTCACAAAAGCGGGGCACCCCGGTTGGGGTGCCATCATCCCTATCTACAACACGTACCTTTTGTGCAAGACCGCCGGTAAGCCCGGATGGTGGTTGCTCTTGTTCCTGATCCCGTTGGTCAACATCGGGATAGGTGTCCTCGTTTACCACGGCGTGTCTAAATCGTTTGGCAAAGGCGCGGGTTTTACGGTGGGGCTCATTTTCCTGCCCTTTATCTTCATCCCGATCCTGGCCTGGGGCGACGCCCGCTACCTCGGCGCCGGCGGGAGGCAAAACACTTGGGCGCCCGTCGTATAGGGACCGAATAGCAAAGGCGCAACGCAAAAGAGGCCCCCGAAGGGGCCTCTTTTGCGTTTAGCGCTTCGACTACTAGAGGCTAGGTCTCGGCCTCGGCCGTCGTAACTGCGGCTTTCTTGACAGCCGTTGTCTTCTTGGCCACCGACTTGCCCGCCGTCTTCTTCACGGCTGTCTTTTTAGCTGCCGTGGCTCCCTTCGTTGCCGCTCCTGCCTTCTTGGCCACTGCCTTCTTGGCCACTGCCTTCTTAGCTACTGCCTTCTTGGCCGGTGCTTTCTTGGCGCCGCCCGCGGTGGCCTTGGTCGACCTGCCCCGGCGCCCCCGGGTTATGCCTGCAGCCGCGTCGGCTTCGGCCTTGGCGCGACGATCGGCCAGCAGCTCGGCCGCCCTTTCGATGGTGAGCCTCTCGATCGTGTCGCCCTGGCGCAAAGACGCGTTCACCGTCCCGTCGGTCACGTAGGGCCCGAAGCGTCCCTCCTTGACAACAACCGGGTTCCCGCTCACAGGGTCGTTGCCGAGCTCGGCCAGCGGGGCCGCTGCCTGGCGGGTGCGCCGGCCTCTCGGCTGGGAGAACAACGCCACGGCCTCTTCGAGCGTGACGGTGAACAGCTGCCCTTCGTTCTCGAGCGACCTGTAGTCGCTGCCCTTGCGGACGTAGGGCCCGTAACGCCCGTTGTCGGCCACGATCTCCTCGTTGCCGGCCGGGTCCTGGCCCAGGCTGCGAGGCAGGGTCAGTAGGCGCAGGGCGTCTTCCAATGTCACCTCGTCGGGGACCATCCCCGACAGCAGTGACGACGTCTTGGGCTTGCCCGTAACCTCCTCGGCCCGGCCCAACTGGACGTAGGGCCCGTAGCGGCCGGCACGCACGAGGACCGGTAAGCCGGTCTCGGGGTCCTCACCGAGCTCGCGGTCGGACTTCTCTGGCGGGGGCGCGTCCAGCAACTCCCGGGCCCTCTCCACCGTCAGCTCGTCGGGGGCCATGTCCTCGGGCACCGAGACTCGCCTGTCGGTCTCGCCTTCCTGCAGGTACGGACCGTACTTGCCGACCCGGACGACGATGCTCGAGCTGCCGTCTCCGACGGGGATGGAATTGACGGCGCGGGCGTCGATGTCTCCGAGGCGGTCAGTGACCATCTGCTTGAGACCGGCCGGGTCACTGCGACCGTCGTCGGCACCAGTGCCTGCCGTCGCGCCCTCGGCGGTGGGCCCCTGGCCAAAATAGAACCGCGTCAACCACGGGAGCGGTTCTTCTTCTCCCCTGGCGATCTCGTCCAGATCTTCTTCCATGCCCGCCGTGAACCCGTAGTCGACGAGCTTGGCAAAATGCTTCTCCAGGAGGCTCACAACCGCGAACCCGATCCAGGACGGGACAAGCGCACTGCCCTTTTTCCAGGCGTAATTGCGCCGCTGGATGGTATCGATGACGGTGGCGTAAGTCGAGGGGCGCCCAACTCCCAGTTCCTCGAGCGCCTTAACCAGGGAGGCTTCGGTATAACGGGCCGGGGGCTGGGTGCTGTGCCCCTGCGGCTCGAGCGTCTCGGCCGCGAGCGCATCGCCGGACGCAAGGCGCGGTAGCCGCACCTCACGATCTTCGAGCTCAGCTTCGGGGTCGTCGGAACCCTCGACATAGGCACGCAGGAAGCCGGGGAAGTCCACCACCCGGCCGTTTGCCGCGAACTCGGCGTCCTCGCCGGCACTGCTCGTCGCCCCGAGGCGCACTTGCACGCTGGTGCCCTGCGCGTCGGACATCTGTGACGCCACCGTGCGTTTCCAGATCAGCTCATAAAGACGCAGTTGGTCACCTGAGAGCCCGGCGCGCTCGGGATGGCGGAACGAGTCGCCGGCGGGGCGTATGGCCTCGTGCGCTTCCTGGGCGTTCTTCACCTTTTTGTCGTAGCGGCGCGGTCCCGAGGGCAGGTAGTTGTCGCCATAGAGATCCCGCACGACGTTGCGCGATGCAGTGATGGCCTGGTCCGACAGCGTCGTGCTGTCAGTGCGCATGTACGTGATGTAGCCCGCTTCGTAGAGGTCCTGAGCGACCCGCATAGTGCGCGCCGCCGGGAAGCGCAGTTTGCGACCAGCCTCCTGTTGCAGCGTGGACGTCGTGAACGGGGCATAAGGCGACCGCCGCCACGGCTTCTCCTCCGTGGTGCGTACGGCGAAGTCACGACCCTCCAGCCGGGCCGCCAAACCGCGGGCACCTGCTTCGTCGAGCAGCACGGCGTCGGCCCTACCCAGCCTGGCGTCGTCACCGAAATCACGCCCCGTCGCGAGGCGCTTGCCGTCGAGGGTGACGAGCAGGGCGTTGAAACTGCCGCCCTCGGCCTGGAAGCGACCCTCGATGTCCCAGTAAGAGGCGGTGCGGAAGTGCATGCGGGTGCGCTCACGCTCCACCAGGAGCCGGGTCGCCACGGACTGCACGCGCCCAGCAGAGAGGCCCTGGAGCACCTTCTTCCACAGCACCGGGCTGACCTCGTAACCGTAGAGACGGTCGAGGATCCGCCGCGCCTCCTGGGCATCGACCAGGCGGCGGTCGAGGTCCCTGGAGTTGTCAACTGCTCTTTGGATGGCCTCGCGGGTGATCTCGTGGAACACCATGCGCCGCACTGGCACCCTGGGGCTCAGTACCTCCATAAGGTGCCAGGCGATGGCTTCACCTTCGCGGTCCTCGTCTGTGGCGAGGTAGAGCTCACTCGCCTGCTTGAGCAGGGACTTGAGCTTGGTGACGCGTTCTTTCTTGCCGGGGACAACGATATAGAGCGGCTTGAAGCCGTTGTCCACATCAACACCCAAACGCGCCCAGGGCTCGCCCTTGAACGCCGGGGGGATGTCCCCGGCGTCACTGGGCAGGTCACGTATATGGCCGACCGAGGACTCGACCATGTAACCGTCGCCGAGGAACCCGGCAATGGTCTTCGCCTTTGCCGGGGACTCGACGATGACAAGCGGCTTCGCCATGGGCCTGTACCTTACAGGCGGTTACCTCGTGCCTGGGCCAACCGGGGTTTCGCCCCCCTGGGCGGCCCCCACGGCGCCTGCCATGGCCACCGTGCTCCCGAGGGGTGCGCTGCCCGAACCCGAGGTGCCGGCGCTCGAACCGCCGGCCGTGGGCGCAACCACGCTGCGCTTGGAGAACACGACGCCACCGGCGATGATCAAGAAGGCGATGGCGGCGATGGTGTAGCGCTCGGCGTTGTTGTTTTGCGTCGTGATGACCACGGGCAGGATGAGAAGGCTGACAAGGTTCATGACCTTCATCAACGGGTTGAGGGCGGGGCCGGCGGTGTCCTTGAACGGGTCACCGACAGTGTCGCCGATGACGGCGGCCTTGTGGGCGTCCGAGCCCTTGCCACCGTGGTGGCCGTCCTCGATGTACTTCTTGGCGTTGTCCCAGGCCCCGCCGGTGTTGGACAAGAAGTTGGCCATGAGCTGGGCAGTAAGGATCGATGCGGCCAGGAAGGCGCCGAGGGCCAGGTACCCGATCCCAAACCCCACGACGACAGGGGCGAGGACGGCGAGCAGCGCCGGGGTGGCCAGCTCACGCAGCGAGGCCCTTGTGCAGATGTCCACGACGCGCCCGTACTCCGGCCGCTCGGTGCCGTCCATGATCCCCGGGTGCAGGCGGAACTGGCTGCGCACCTCTTCGACAACGGTCCCAGCGGAGCGCCCCACCGCCCGGATAAGGAAGGCGGACGCCAAGAACGCTATGGAACCGCCGATCAGCAGGCCGATGAACGTCTTCGGGTTGGCGACGTTTATCTCGGTCTGGAAGTTCTGGTACAGGCTGTTCCCGGTCGCCTTCAGCCCGAGCTGCTCGGCGATGGTCTGCATGAACGCAGCGAACAGGGCGACGGCGGCGATGACGGCGCTGGCGATGGCCACGCCCTTGGTGATCGCCTTGGTGGTGTTGCCCACCGCGTCGAGGCTCACCATGATGCGCTGGGGCTCGCCCTCGAACTCACCGCTCATCTCGGCAATGCCTGCAGCGTTGTCCGATACCGGCCCGAAGGTGTCCTGGGAGACGACAATGCCCGTGGTGGACAAAAGCCCGATGCCGATGAGAGCGACGAGGTACAGCGAGAACTGGATATTGCCCCCGCCGAGAGCGACAGCCACGCCGATGGCGACGACGATGGCCAGGATGGCCGCCACGGATGACTCCAGGCCCACACCGATACCCGACAAGACCGTCGTCGCCGGCCCGGTGCTCGTTGACTCGGCGATCTCGTGCACGGGCGAGGTCTCGGTAGACGTGTAGTACTCCGTGATGCGCGAGATGACCTGGCCGAGCAGGATGCCGACGACAACGGCCCACCACACCTTCAGCTCGTGGACGTAGAACTGGGCCACGAAGAACGAGCCGATGATGGTGAGAGCGGCGGCCAACATGAAGCCCCGGTTGATTGGGGCCATGGCGCTGCGGTCACGCGACGAAGCCTTGATCTGGAACAGGCCCACGATCGAGGCGAGGATGCCGACGGCCATGACTATCAGCGGGAACGTCAGGCCGAGGGCGGGCGCCTTCCCGATGGCCTTGAAGCCGAAGTTCCCGAGGATGAGGCTGGCCACGAGGATGACCCCGTAGGACTCGAACAGGTCGGCCGCCATGCCGGCGCAGTCGCCCACGTTGTCGCCGACGTTGTCCGCGATGGTGGCCGCGTTACGGGGGTCGTCTTCGGGTATGCCCGCCTCGACCTTGCCAACCAGGTCACCGCCTACGTCGGCCGCCTTGGTGTAGATGCCGCCGCCCACACGCATGAAAAGAGCGAGCAGCGAGCCACCGAAGCCGAACCCCACGAGGATGGCGGTGGCCGTGTGCTGGGCGAGCATGACTATGACGGTCGTGCCGAGCAAGCCGAAGCCCACCACGAAAAGGCCCGTGACGCCACCGGTACGGATTGCGACGCGAAGTGCGGCCGGCAACGAGCCAGTGCGGGCCCCCGCCGCCGTGCGCACGTTGCCCCGCACGGCAGTGCTCATGCCGATGAAACCGGCAAGCCCCGAGAAGGTGGCGCCCACGATGAACGCCAGAGTGCGGTAGATACCGGATGGCACGAAACCCAACGCCGTGTGCCCGGTCGCCGTATTGACCACCTTGGTGGCCGTGACGAACACCAGCACGGCAACGGGTATGACGATCAGGCCGATGGTCCGGTACTGGCGGCGCAGGTAAGCGATGGCGCCTTCTTGGATCGCTTTGGCGATCTCGCGCATTGCAGGTGTCCCCTCGTCGGCGGCCAGCACGTTGCGCATGAGCACGAAGGCCACCGCGATCGACACGACGGCGCAGGCCAGGGCGAAACCCAGCCAGTCCCAGTCGGTCCCGCGCAGCGTGAACGCTTGGTACCCGCCGGACCCCCCTTTTGCGACGGCGAGATAAGGACTCATCAAACCTTCTCCTTTGTTGAGCTGCCCAACGACGGGACAGCTAGGGGCGCCGGTCCAGCGCCACCCGAACCGATGCCGGGAACAGTACGAACACGTACCTGGCGCCCGGCCCTCTCGCCCAGTACCCGATCAACACCCGCTACACGAACGACCAAAGGCCCTCCGAAGGGCTGCTTTTCCAGCACCTCCACCTGGGCATCGGGCACGAGCCCCATCCCGGAGAGGAACTCGACCATAGCCTCGCTCACGGAGCTGGAAAGAGCCACCACAGCTTGCTGACCAGGCTCGAGGTCGTACAGGTGCGGCATTTGAGGCACGCCGTCCGAGCCCTGGCCGGGGATGGGGAACCCATGCGGGCAGTTGGCAGGGCGCCCCAGGGCCTCGAAGAGCCTGTCCTCGACCTCTTGAGGCAGGTCATGCTCGAACTGAGGGGCGAGCCGGTCGGCTTCCGCCCAGTTGTAACCGAGCATGTCCGACAAGAACCGCTCCACGATGCGGTGCCTGCGCACCACTGACGTGGCCACTGTGCGCCCGGCCCTGGTCAGGGCAACTCCCTTATAGGGGGCGTGGTCGGCTAAGCCTTGGTCCACCAAGCGCTTCACCATGGCGGTGGCAGTCGCCGGCGACACACCCAGCGCGCTGGCAAGGTCCCCTGTACGGGCCCAGTCACCAGGCTCAGGCGTACGCCGCCAGATCTCCCTCAGCGCGGCACGCTGCGAACGAGTCAGCTCGCTTTCCATTTTGGTCCGCGCTCAACCTAGGTTTTCGCTGACTGAAAGTCAAGCACTTGTGGGTCCAAAGACAGGTTTAGCCCCGCCCAAATTTGAAGGTCCTGCCGGCCAACGCGAACGATTTTCCCCGACCCCACCAACCGCCTCACAGTTAGAACCGCCTCACAGTTAGAAGGGCGGCAGCGTGCTACGGGCGGGCGTTACAGTCCGGGCCCGGTGCGCTTGTCGCTCAGCGTTCTTCGCCGACCGTCCCCGGCGGCATGGCAGCGAGGCCCGCGAAGCTCGAGAAGTCCATGTAGATCGCCCCGGTGTCGTCGCCGTCAGCCGGGCCTCCAAAAACAGTCATGCGTACTGCCGTGCCGGTCTCCTTGCGGACGAACGCGGCATTGTCTACCAGCGTGCGGATGAGCGGCACGCCCAAGCCGCGCTCAAAATTGAGGCGCTGCGGATCCGTGATCGGCGGCGGGAACTCGAGCTTGTCCGGGTCGAAGCCAGGCCCGGAGTCCTCGATCGACACCTCCAAGCGGTCGGGCGCCTCCCAAACCTCGATGTGCACCGGAGCGTCGGGCCTGACGGACCTATTGGCCTCGATCGCGTTGGTGCACGCCTCGGAGACGGCGAGCTTGAGGTCGTCGACTCTCTCGTCGGCCATGGCGCGTCGAGCAGATGCAACCGACGCGACCACCAACCTGACGATGGCGATGTACTCGGGGCTGGACGGCACGTCCAGCTCTAGCACCAGGGCCCGTTGCATCCCAGGGGGCCGGTCTCTCGCCTACTGAGCGACGGCTTCGTCTACGGAACCAAAGATGGCGAAGACCTTGGTAAGGCCGGTGATCTCGAACACCTTCAGTATGCGCTGATGGGTGCAGACCAGGGTCAGGTCGCCATCATGGCTGCGCAGGCGCTTCAAGCCGCCGACCAGCACTCCAAGGCCAGTGGAGTCGAGAAAGTCCACACCTTCCAGGTCGACCACGATCTGGTGCTTGCCCTGGCTGACAAGCTCAACCAACTTCTCTCGTAGACGAGGGGCCGTGTAGACGTCGACTTCGCCCTTGACCGCCAGAACGGTGTACGGCCGCCTGCTGTCGTCAACCTCGAGACCAAGTTCCATTGGCAGCTGAAATCCTCTCTGACCCAATGCCCCCCTCGGGGCGTGACGAGGGCCACCGTAGCAGTTCTTGCGGCTTTTGCCGCAAAAGACTTACCCCGCGCGTGCCCTGCGCCACCCTGGCGCGCCGGCCACGCACTCGCAGCGGTGCCACCGCCGTTCGACGCCTAGTGGGATGCCTCGTCCCGACGCCTGGTGGAGCGCCTTGAGCGGAGCGCCTTGAGCGGAGCGCCTTGACGCGCCGGCGCCCAGTCGTGGCAGACTCCGCTTGATGAGCGCGGGGCCCCCGACGACGGCTGGCGCCTTTTTCGACTTGGACAAGACGGTTATCGCCAAGGCGTCGGTCGTGGCTTTCTCCCGTCCCCTGTACAAAGAGGGTCTCCTCAGCCGTCGCATACTGGCTCGCGGCCTCTGGGCCCAGCTGATCTTCCTCCGCTTTGGCGCCGGCCCTCAGGCCCTCGAGCGGATGCGCCTCGGGCTGCTGGAGGTGACCCAGGGATGGGAGCAGGAGCACGTCCGGCGCATCATCGCCGACACGCTCGTCCAAGTGGTTGCCCCGATCACCTACAAAGAAGCCGTCGACCTCATCGAGGAGCACAAACGACAGGGCCGGCGCGTCTACATCGTCAGCGCTGCGCCAGAGGAGATAGTCGAACCCCTCGCCCGCTATGTCGGGGCCGACGAAGCCATCGGCTCGCGCGCTGTGGTCAACGCAGGGAGGTACACGGGCCAAATGGTGAGTTACGCCTACGGCCCCAAAAAGGCCGAAGCCATCCGCTTGATCGCAGCACGAGACGGCCTGGACCTCTCCGAGAGCTGGGCTTACAGCGATTCGGCGACGGACCTGCCCATGCTGGAGGCGGTGGGGCACCCGGTGGCAGTCAACCCGGAGAGGGCGCTGCGACGGATTGCACAGATGCGGAACTGGCCCATCGAGCGTTTCGAGGAACTGACGGTGTTGACGCCGAACGGGAACCGGCCACTACGCCTCGGCTTGGTGGGCCTGGCGGGGGCGGTCGCACTGGGTACGGCAGTCACGGTGGTGGCATTGGTGACACGCCGGTGGCATGCCAACAAACCGGCAGCTACCGACGCCGAGGCTGCTTTGGGCGCTGAGACCACCTAGAGGGCTTGTTGCTTCGGCGCTTGGGCTGGTACCCAGTCGGCAATGCCCATGTGTGCAGGATGTCACCACCCTGGCTACCCGGGAGGTGGGACGGCAACCGGTACCGGCCTCACCACCCGGGCGCTGTGTGAAGATCGGCTCAGGCCGCCTTGAGCTTCTTGGCGGCGAAGAAGCCGACACCTACGATTATGGCGAGGAACAGCAGCTTTTTGACCATGCGAACACCGTAGCGGGCTGCGGCGCCAAGCGCTACCGGGGCCAGTGGGTTACCGGGCGGGTTGGCCCTCCGACGCGCTCAAAAGCATGGCCAGTGCCGTCTCCGGTGGCAGGGGCCGTCCCCAGAAGTGCCCCTGGCCCATGTCGCAACCCAAGCTTTTTAGCAATCGCAGCTGGTCAGCCGTCTCGACCCCCTCCGCCACGGTCTGCAGACCGAACGAGTGCCCGAGGCGCACGACGGCGTCGACGATGGTGGCGTCTTCAGGGTTGTCGACCAAGCCAGCCACGAAACTGCGGTCGATCTTCAACATGTCAAGCGGGTAGCGCCGCAGGTAGAGCAGGGAGGAGTACCCGGTGCCGAAGTCGTCCACGGCCAGGCGCACACCCAGGGAACGCAGGTCGGCCAACTTGGCGCCGGCCCCGCTGCGGTCGTCCATCAGGACGCTCTCCGTGATCTCCAGGATGAGGACGCCGGGGGGCAGGTCGGCGTTCCTGATGATCGAGGCCATGCGCTCGACCGCGTCGCGCGAGCGCAGCTGGACGCTGGAGACATTGACCGACACCCCGAGGTCAGCCAGCTCGGGGTGCTGCCTGCGCCAGTCGACAACCTGGGCGCACGCCATCTCCAGGACTATCTCGCCGAGAGGGACTATCAAACCCGTCTCCTCGGCCAACGGCACGAACTCGCCGGGCAGCGCCACGCGCCCTGATGGCCGCGTCCAGCGGACCAGGGCCTCCACCTTGTCCAGGCGCCCCGTCAGATCCACGACGGGCTGGTAGTAGAGGCTCAGCTCGTGACGCTCGAGCGCCCTGCGCAGCTCGGACTCGGTCTCGAAGTGGGCGATGGAGCGCCTGCGGATCTCGGCGTCAAAGACTTCTGCGTGACCCCCACCGTGCTCCTTTGCCCGGTGCATCGCGGTACCCGCGTCGCGCACCAAGCCCTCAGCATCGGTATTGGCGTCCATAGCCAGCGCTATCCCGACGGCCGCCGAGGCGTAAACCTCTCTGACCGGGGTGTTGCCGAGGACGAACGGGGTGGTCAGGACGCCGTCGATGCGGGCCGCCACCGCCATGGCTTCGCGCTCTCCCTCGAGCGCTTCGCAGAGCACCACGAACTCGTCCGCTCCCAGGCGCGCCACCGTGTCGGACGGTCGTATGACAGAACGGACACGTTGACCGAACTGGACCAGGAAGTCGTCGCCCGCTTTGTGGCCCATGCTGTCGTTGATGTGCTTGAAGCGGTCGACGTCTATGAAAAGGACGGCGAGTAGGCCGGCAACACGGCTCAGGCGCCGGATGGCCCCGCTCAAGCGGTCCACAAGCAGGGCGCGGTTGGGCAGCCCTGTCAAGGGGTCGAACAGGGCGCTACGGATCAGCTGGCCCTCATAGGCTTTGCGCTCGGACAGATCCCGTACGAACAGCCGGACCAGAGGCACCCCGTCATCCACGACGCGCACGGCCGAGACCTCGGCGGGAAAGCGCCGGCCGTCCCGCGTGAACGCCTCGATCTCCATCCTGGCCCCATAGCTGTCCGCGGGTAGGGCGTTCATCGCCAGCAAGGGCCCGACCAGGATCGACAGGACGTGTTCGTCATCGGGGCAGATGTGCGCCGCAAGCGGTTGGCCGATCATCTCGTCGTGGAACCAGCCGAACAACGCCTCTGCAGCGAGGTTCCAATCGGTAACGAGCCCGTCGGCGTCCACTCCAATGAAGGCGTCCTGGCAGGCTTCGAGCGTCCCGGAAAGTATCCTCTCGGCGCGCAGTCGTGCCGCGACCTCGTTGCGCGCCGCCGACACGTCCGCTGTTGTGCCCGTCACGCGGTCGGCGAATGTCCCGTCTGAACTGTCGAGGCGGGCGCGAGTGTGCAGCCACCGGACCCGATCTTCGTCGTCGCGCCAGCGGTACTCCAGATCGAGGACATCGCCGGACGAACGCAGGCCGTGGCGGACCGCCTGGGTAACCGCCTTGCGGTCGGCAGGGAACACCCTCTCGCCGAAGACAGGGCTCGCAAGAAGCCCGCTTAGGGGCAACGGCCCTGGCACATGCAAACCGAGTATGTCGGCCCGTATGGCGCTGAACGAAGGTTCGGGGCCGAGGCGCACTTCCCAGGCCATCATCTTGGCCGTTTCCAGAGCCAGCTCCAAGCGGTCCCGCTGGGCAGCCACCTCCGCTCTCTGCGCCCGGGGCTCGGTGACGTCAACCGTGGTACCGGCCACCCTGACCACGAAGCCATCGTCGCTGCACACGGCGCGGCCCTTTATGTGCACCCAGCGGACGGGGCCAAAGGGGCCGCCTGAGCGCAGCTCGACGTCGATCTGGTCGCAGGTGTGAGAGCGCAGCGACCGGATCGTGGGAAGCAGATGGCGGTCGTCGGGGTGCATGCGGCGCACGAAATCGCCGTAGGTCATGCTCTGCTCACTGAACTCGGCGGCCCCAGCCGAGCGCTGCTGGACCGTCATGCGCCCCGAGAGCACGTCGAGCTCCCAAATGCTTATGCCCGACGCCTCGATCGCCACCTCCAGACGGTGGCGCTGGCGGTCGAGCTCGGTCGTGGCCCGGTCCTGAGCGCTCAGGTCCTCGATCTCTCCGAAGATCGTGCGAGCGCGCCCGGTCTCGTCACGGATAGCGCCGAGGGTCACCATGGCCCGCAACACCCGGCCGTCCGCGCCCCGGTAGCGCCGGATACTCGAGTAAGTGCGGGCCTCACCCACGAGGAACGGGTCGAGCTCGCCCGTGCGCACCGGTGCATCTATGGCGAAACTGGCGATGGTACGGCCGACGATGTCGTCGGGGAGCGTACCGAACAAGCGGCACAACGCCGAGTTCACTTCGAGCACCCTGCCCTCGATATCGCAGATGTACTTTGCCACCGGGCTGTCCTCGAAGAGCCAGAAGTACCGCTCTGCCATCTCCCGAAGGCGGTCAGCTTCGCCGGCTCCCCCGTCACCGTGGGCGGGGGCTCCGGCCCCCAGACGTGCGACGGGGGCAAGCAGGAGCGAAGGCGCCTCCAGTGCCGGTCCGGCAGGGACCAGTCCGGCAGGGACCTGTCCGGCCGGAGCTTCGGGCCTGTGCTTGTGAGGATCCTTACCCGTGAGCCGGCTGGTCCGGGGACCGCTCTCAGCCGCCATGCACACCTCGTCCCGGACCGTGTCCCGGACCGTCCCCGGCAGCTTTAGCGTTGCCTATGCCGGCCCCGGCGCACCAAAGTGCCTCGTCCACTCGGGCCGTGGCGGCGGCTACCAACGCGGCGTCGGCCGGCGACATGGCCGTACGCGCCAAGAGGTCACAACCGTCCTCCCAATCCGAGGTGGCATCCGCCAGGAGGAGCCCGAGACAGCGGTGCAAAGCCCTACCCGATGCCTGCGAGCAGGTTCGCCGCCATTGCCTATAGCCCACCATGACCCGGGGGAGCAGGGCCCGGGTGTAAACGGCAAGGCGCGAGGCGGCACCGTCCACGGTCTCGAGGGCAGCCATCACCCCTTCGGCACCGGGGCCCGGGCCCATCAGGTCCTGCGGGGGCTGCGGCGTGCCCTCTCCGGGGTAAGCCTGTACTAGCCGGCCCGGGAGGCGTTGGCTCAATAACTCAGAACGCCAAGCATGGTGCCGGCTGCACACATCGAAAAACACCTTGTGCGCCGCCTCATCGGGTGCAGGCCCGGTGGTCGCCGCCCACGCGCCAAGGACCTCGTACAACCGGCTCTCGGCCCAAGAACAGGCACCCACCCGTCTGGCAGTCCCGAGGATCGTCTCACCGGCAACAGTCCCGGCATCCATCACGTTCACCGGTACCCGTTGGTTATCGGCATCCGCCGGTCACGACCAAAAGCCTTGGGGCTGACCCTTGCACCGATCGGGCTTTGGCGCCGCTTGTACTCAGCCAAGTCGACCAGGCGGGCCACTCTCTCGACCAATTGAGGGTCGAAACCGGCTTCGGCCATTTCGCTCGCCGTGAGATCTCGCTCCACGTATGCCTCGAGAGCCGGGTCGAGCGCTTCGTATGGAGGGAGGCTATCGGTGTCCAGTTGGTTTTCTCTCAGCTCCGCCGTCGGCGCTTTGTCGAGTACCGCCTCGGGTATGACCGGGCTAATACTGTTGCGCCAACGGCTCAACCGGTACACGAGCGTTTTAGGGACGTCTTTTATGACTGCGAAGCCGCCCGCAGTATCGCCATAAAGAGTAGAATAACCGACGGCAAGCTCGCTCTTGTTGCCGGTCGTGAGCACCAACCAACCGAACTTGTTTGACAACCCCATGAGAACGACCCCCCTCAGCCGGCTCTGGATGTTCTCTTCGGCCAGTCCCGCGACAGTACCAGCAAATGCCGGCTCGAGCATGTGAAGCATTGCCTCGTAAGCAGGTTCTATGGGGACCGTCGTGTAATCGGCTCCGATGGCCCTGGCGAGCTCGGCGGCGTCGTCGTTCGACGCCTGGCTCGTGTAGCGCGAAGGCATCGACACTCCGTGTACGGCGCCACCGCCCAGAGCGTCGGCGGCGATGACTGCCACAAGGGACGAGTCGATACCGCCCGACATCCCAACGACCACTTCCGAGAAGCCGTTCTTGCGCACATAGTCCGCCACGCCGAGCACCAAGGCCGCATAAATCTCTTCCAAGGGATCCAGTGCGGGCGCCCGGGGAGCTTGGCCATGATCAGCGCCGGCCACCGGCGTCCTCGCTCGCGGTGCGGAGCTCCCGGCTGGGCTCTCGCCGGCTGGGCTCTCGCCGGCTGGGCTCTTGGCTCCGCCGGTTACCGTGACCACCGGCAAGGCCGCTGCTATGTGGCGCCCTCGCGGGTCGAGCAGGCGCTTGCGGTAGGCAGGCTGGAACTCGAAGTCGAACACACCCACCCGCTCTTCGAACAGCGGCAGCGACGCAACCAGGCGGCCTCCTTGGTCGAAAGCCATCGATCCCCCGTCGAAGACAAGCTCGTCCTGCCCACCGACGGTGTTCACGTAAAGCAGAGCGCACGAGGCGTCGGCCGACCGGGTCCCGAGCATCCGGCACCGCTCACCGACCCGGCCGGCGTAGAACGGCGACGCGTTTATGTTGACCACAATGTCTGCGCCGCCTGCCGCCTGAGCCGCCACCGGCCCGATAGGGTCCCAGGCATCCTCGCACACCGACAGACCGATCTTCGCCCCGCCTACGAGGTACAGCTCACGGGCGCCCGCGCCAGGCGCAAAATAGCGCTGCTCGTCGAAAACGGAATAATTGGGAAGGTTCTGCTTGTGGTAGACGCCGCTCACGCGCCCATGCGCGCAAATCGCTGCGGCGTTAAACAGGTCCCGGCTGCGGTCGACGAACCCGACCACCGCGGCACATCCCTCCGTTGCAGACGCCACTTCTTCGAGCGCTGCCAGGTTGTCGCTCACGAAGCCAGGCTTCAGCAAGAGGTCCTCTGGCGGGTAACCGGTAATGCTGAGCTCGGGGAAGACGGCCAGCTGAGCGCCGGCAGCGCTCGCCTGCCCGAGAGCGTCCGTGATCCGTCGTACGTTGCCGTGAAGGTCGCCGACTACGGGGTTGATCTGGCACAGGGCAACGCGCAACCAACTCATCACCTGCGAGCGTAGGCCGTGGCAGCGTCACGCCAGACCATGTGGCCCGAAGTGGCTGCCAGTGCAGATCCGGCCAGGGCGTCGGTAGCGCTCGAACGGATAGGCAAAGCGTTCCCCTCTTGCACGGAGCAGCTACAAGACAACGGCGCCATGCGCCTGGCGGTAGTGAACGTGGTTGCCGCGAGCCCATTTTTGGCGAGAGTGCTCGCCACCGATCCCGCCGCCATCGACGTGGTCGCCGCACCAGGCGACCCGGTAGAGCCGACCGAGCCCTTGACCCGGTGGAAGGCTCTGGAGATCCTGCGCATCGCCAGCTTGGATCTTTCCGGCCTGTTGCGCCTCGAAGAGGTCGGCGCCGCGCTGTCCGACCTTGCGGATGGCCTGGTGCGCCACGCCGGGCCCCCCGCCGGGATCGTGGTCGTGGCAATGGGCAAGATGGGCGCCCGGGAGCTCAATTACGGCAGCGACATCG
>DASSZK010000112.1:0-2547 GCA_035702845.1 Acidimicrobiales bacterium | reverse complement strand
GGGCGGGCCCCGCGTGCCCAGTCGGAGCCGTGCATGCGCGGCTTGCCCTCCGGTTGGACTTCGAGCAGGCGAAGATGCACATCGGCATCGCCTGTGCCGACCCGGTCCCCGGCGACCTGGCCAGGACCAAGCGCGACCTGCCCCGAGCCGTCCGACGCCTCGACGGCCGCGCAGTGGACAAGGAACCGGCGCCCCCTAAAGGTTGTCCATGCTCGCCCAACGCGGACCACGCGATGGCAGGCCCTGGCCCCCGCGGCGAAATCGAGCCGCAGTTCGTCCATTGCCAGCTTGGCCGCATAGGTGGCCTCGCCTTCTTGCGGCACAGGCTCTGGCAGGTCGGCGCTCAAGAGCCGTAGGAGCATGCCCGTCCCCACATCGCCCAGGCGCTGGCGCAGCTCAGCGGCGGTCTCCTCCTCGCCGATAGCCACCTCTTGTCGCGCATAGACCGGCCCGGTGTCGAGGCCCTCTTCGAGAGCCATGATGCAGACCCCCGTAACAGTGTCCCCGGCCAGGATCGACCTCTCGACCGGAGCCGCCCCCCGCCAGCGTGGCAGGAGTGAAAAGTGGATGTTGACCATCGGCAACTGAGCGAGTACGTCGGGCTTGACCAGGCGGCCGTACGCCACAACAACACCGAGGTCGGCCCCGAATGCGAGGGCTTCGCCCGGAGCGTGCACCACCGCAAGCCCCAGCTCCAGCGCGACGCGCTTGACCGGACTGGGCGACGCGTCGCCCCCGCGACCCCGGCGAGTGTCCGCTCTGGTGACTACGGCTCGCACGTCATGGCCGGCCTCCACCAAGGCGTTGAGCGTACGAGCTGCCACCTCGGGGGTCCCAAGGAACGCGAGCTTCACTGAGGCGCCGCAGTTGCCACTGCCATACCGCTTAGGGGTGGCCCGAGCCGGGCAACGAGTTGCCTGCAAGCTCGGAACGGCGGCGCAGTTCCTTCATGGCTGCCTTGCGCTGGTCCTGATCGAGCATCTCCAAAAGGAGCTTCCCGTCGAGGTGGTCCAACTCGTGCTGGAAGAGCTTCGCCTCGAGATCCTCCGCCTCTAGCGAAACCTCTCGCCCGTCGAGGTCGTAGCCGGTCACGTGCACCCGCTTCGCCCTCACGATCGGGAAAAACAGGCCTGGCAAGGACAGGCACCCCTCTTCGTACTCCCACTCACCATCCGACTCGACGATCCGGGGGTTGATGATGGTCCGCGGGCTCTCATCGCCCATCTGGTAAACGAACAGGCGCCGCCCGATCCCGACTTGGGGAGCCGCCAGCCCGAGGCCCCTCGCCTCGCGCATCGTTGCCAGCATCTCGTCAGCCAGCGTTGCCAGCCGGCCGTCTATCTCGGTTACCTCCTGAGCCCGTCGCTTGAGCACGGGGTCGCCAAAGGTACGGATGCGGTAGCCGGCCATCTCCTTCATTGTAAGGCTGCTCCACTCCAAGCCCCCTGCAGCGGCGAGCCTTTGCCGGGCCATAGGCTCGTCGTCTCATGGCCGAGCACTACTTCACCAGGTCGCCCTCGGCCGCGTCACGCCCCAGTAGCGTGCGGCTCCAGCTTCCCGACCACACGATCGAGCTGGCTACAGACAGGGGGGTCTTCTCCGCCGACCGGGTGGACCCCGGGACCTTGGCATTGCTAAAGACGGCAGGGCCGCCCCCGCCTATGGGTGAGATCGTGGACCTGGGGTGTGGGTACGGGGCTATTGCCTGCGCGATCGCCAAGCGATCCCCGGGCGCACGTGTATGGGCCGTGGAGGTGAACGAGCGAGCCCGCGACCTGGCGGCGGCCAACGCCAAGTCGTGCGGCGCGACCAACGTCGCAGTCGTTTCGCCTGAGGCAGTGCCGGTCGAGCTACGCTTCGCCGCCATCTATTCCAACCCGCCTATCCGCATCGGAAAGGACGCCCTGCATTCCCTTCTCAGCGAGTGGCTGGGCCGCTTAGAGCCAGCCGGGGCCGCATGGCTCGTCGTAAACCGTCACCTAGGGGGCGACTCGCTGGCGACTTGGCTTGGAGAAAACGGGTTCGGCGTACAGCGCGCCGCCTCCAAGTCCGGTTACCGGGTCATGCGAGTAAGCCCGAACGGCACTCCGGAGAGTGCCCAGTGATGCCCAGGTCCCCAAGGTGAAACAGCTAGGCCAAACAGACCTGAAGAGGCTGCACCGGGAATGGGCCAGGCGCAGCGACGGCCGGCTCGCGCTTCTACTGGACGGTGTCCAGTCACCGTTCAACGTCGGTGCCCTTGTGCGAACTGCCGCCGCCTTCCGGGTGGAGCACATCTTCTTGGCGGCCGGGGCGACATCGCCTGCGTCGGCACGAGCCGGCAAGACGGCCATGGGCACCGAGCGGTACCTCTCATGGTCTGCCTTCGACAAGGGCCTGGAGGCGGCCGCTGCCGCTCGCGAAGCCGGTTTCGCCGTCGTAGGGCTCGAACTCGCGGACAATGCAAGCCCGTTGTTCGACCTCGACATAGGGCCCGACGTTTGCCTGGCGATCGGCCACGAGGACCACGGCTTGTCCGGCGCCACCCTGGGCGCCTGTGACGCGGTC
>DASSZK010000111.1:0-2266 GCA_035702845.1 Acidimicrobiales bacterium | reverse complement strand
TAGGCGAGGTGGTCGATCCCCATTAGGGCTTAGGGCAGGCTCTTGGGCAAGGCGAGGTCGCCCCGGCCCGTGGTGACCACCCGCTCCAAGCCGAGCCAGGCGGCGAGGCGGTACAGCTCGACCATGACGGCGCCGGGGTCGGGCTCGTCCCCTTCTACGTGGGCAGCCTGGACGAGCAGCACCGAGGCTTTACGGTCGGACTTCAGGTCGAGGCGGGCAACGATGCGGTCGCCGCCGAGCAACGGCAACACGTAGTAACCGTGCGTGCGCTGGGGGGCGGGGACGTATATTTCGATCCTGTAGCGGACCGAGAAAAGTCGCTCCGTGCGTGGCCGGTACCAGATAAGCGAATCGAAAGGAGACAGCAACGCCCAACGCGAGGGGCGCCGCGCCAGGCGAGTGCCTGCCACCACGTAGGCGGGATGGGCCCAACCCTCGACGACGACCTCCTCCAGCCTGCCTTCGGCGACCAGTTCGCTCACCAGGGGACGGGCTTGGGCAGGGCGCAGCCAAAAATAATCAGCCAAGTCGGCCACCGTCCCCACTCCCAGGCACCCCGCCGCCATCTCCAACAGGCGTTTCTTGGCTTCTGGCACCGGCGGCGTGGGAATGTCCAGTACCGAGGAAGGCAGCGCCCGCTCAGCCAGGTCATAAACGCGCTCAAAATTGGGGCGGCGCCAGGCAGCCAGCACCCCGTCGGCAAACAGGACTTCCATGGCCCGGCGCCCGTGGCTACGCCTGTCCCACCACTCCCCGTTTTGGCGCCGCGGATCCGACAGTTGGGAAGCAGCCAGAGGGCCCCGGTCGCGGACCTCGTCGAGCACGCGGGCTAGGTAATCGCCGTGCGCGAGCCTCCATTCCCGCCGGTGCGATCGGGGCCTGCCGTCGTCTCCCACGTCGCGGCGGGCATCGTCCATGCGCCAGCGAAATAACGGCTGCATATGCACGGGCAGGAGCGACGCCGCGTGGCCCCAGTACTCCCACCACGGCTTACCGGGCCCCGACATGGCGACCAGGCGGTCCGTGCCGTAGGCGCCGACCCGGCTAAAAGGTACGAGGTACTGGGTCCGAACCAGCACATTGACGGCATCGAGCTGGATGGTGCCGACCTTTTCCATGACCTTGGCCAGCGAGCTCACCCCAGCCAACCCCTGCGCCGAAATGGCGAGCCACCGGGCCTGCTCGGCGCTCAACACCCTCGAGCTAGGGACCGACGAGCGTCGCGATGGGACCGACGTGTAGCTGGTCGAGGAGGACACCGACGTCACGGTACACGTGCATCGCCCCCGCCTCGGCGAGTTCGTGGCGGGAAAAGCCGCCGGTCTCCACCCCGATACAACCGAGGCCCGCCGCCCGGGCGGCTTCGACATCCCAGACGCTGTCGCCCACGACGATGGCTCGCTCCAGTCCTTCGTTGGCTTTTACGAACACATCGGGATCGGGCTTGGAGCGCTCGACGTCGTCGGCCGACGTGACCCGGTCTGCCTGGTGCTCGAGCAGGTCCATCATCGGTTCCAACTCGTCTTTTGGAGCGGAGGTGGCGATCACTACTTCCAAGCCGAGGCCTCGACAGGCCCGCAGCAGCTCGACCGCACGGTCGAATGGGCGCGCGTCGCCCATGAGCTCGCGGTAGCGCTCGGGCCGGCGCGCCGCCGCTTCTTCGCACTCGTGGCCGAGTAGGCGAGGTACGAGCTGGTCGCCGCCCATCCCCACCAGCCGGTGGACGGCGTTCATGGGCGCGTCCTCACCTGCATCGCGCAGTGCCCTTGCCCAGGCCAGGGTGTGCAGGTAATTCGTGTCCACCAGCGTGCCGTCGAGGTCGAAGAGCAATCCGCGCATGGTTGGGTAGGTACCCAGCGTGCACGAAGAATATGGAGAGGACCGGCCGCTCGTTTCGTACGCGGCGCTGATGGCGACCTACGTGGCCGGCGTGGCCGGCATGGGCGCTTACGTGAAGGGGCGAGCCAAGCCCCTCCCCGAGCGATTGAGTTACCGCGACCTGGCCCTTCTTGCACTGGCCACCCAGCGACTGTCACGGATGGTCGCCAAAGACCCCGTCACCAGTCCGCTCCGGTCGTTTTTCACCCGGTACCAAGGCTTGAGCGCGCCGGCCGAGCTGCACGAAGAGGTACGGGGTCACGGCTTGCAAAAAGCCATAGGAGAACTCCTGACATGCCCTTTTTGCCTGGCGCAGTGGACAGCAACGCTGGGGGTGTTCGGCCTTGTCGTGGCGCCCCGGGCCACCCGGCTGGCTGCCGACGTACTG
>DASSZK010000061.1:0-2670 GCA_035702845.1 Acidimicrobiales bacterium | reverse complement strand
CGAAAGTGCAATGGTAAAGGGCGACAGTTGGGACAAAAAAGCCCCAGACCGCCATTTGCAGCGGTCCCGTGTGCAAGCCCGGGGCCCACATTTGCAAGGCCGCACCCGTCGCCAGGCAGGACCCGAGCAGGGCACCAGGCGCCAAGTACTCGAAGCGGTCGAGGAAAACGAGCTCGGGGAAGCGCGCCAGGTCTTCGACGCGCTGGGCCCTGGTGGCAGCGTTAGCCCGGGCGAATATCCATAGCACGTGGCTGTAAAGGAAACCGTCGACAACAGGGGAGTGGGGGTCCCCCTCCCGGTCGGTGTACAGGTGGTGCTCGCGGTGGTGCGCCGCCCACCATAACGGGCCGCGCTGGGCCGCCGCCGCTCCGAGCACAGCGCCTACGAGTTGGACCGGTCTGCGGGCGCGGAACGCCCGGTGCGCCAGGCATCGGTGGTAAAAGGCGGTAATCCCAAAGGCTCGGGTCACGTACGACACGCCTAGAGCCACAACGGCGGCAACGCTGAAACCGCTGAAGAAGGCCGCGGCACAGGCGAGGTGCACCACGACGAAAGGCAGCCCCAGTGCCCACCGGCTCTGGCGGGGGCCTTTACTGGCCGTCAATGTGACCGGCCAGTTCGTGCTGGCCCCCGCGGCGCCGCATGAGCCCGGGTTTTGCCAGCAAAATCTGCACGTCGCTGATATGACCCTCGAGGAAGGATGCCTCACAGTATGCCAGGTAGAGAGCCCACATTCGCTGTACGTGCTCGGGTATGCCGAGGTCATCGACGCTAGGGCGCTTGTCGCGAAGGTTGGACGCCCAGGCGGCGAGCGTTGGTGCGTAATGTGCCCCGATGTCCTCCAGGCCCACGAGCCGCAGATCGCTGCCCGATGCCATGGCGCTGACCAGTGCTTGCACGGAGGGGATACAACTGCCAGGGAAGACCATGTCGCGGATGAAGTCCTTGTGCCTCTTGGCCCTGTTGTAGCTGGCATCGTCGATGACAATGGCCTGGACAAGGGCGACACCGTCGTCGTGCAAAAGGTCGGAAAAGCGGCGCATGAGCTTTGAGTAGAGGCGCCAGTCGACCGCTTCGATCATTTCGACAGAGACCAGCTTATTGTACTTGCCTTGCAAATCGCGCCAGTCCTCGCCGAGGACGCTGACCAGGTGGGACAAACCGGCGTCTGCGACCCTCTTCGTGGCGTACTCGCGTTGGGCCTGCGAGATGGTGGTCGTCGTGACACGGCACCCGTACTTCGCCGCCGCGTGGACGGCGAGGCCGCCCCATCCGGTACCCACCTCCACGAGGTGGTCATGTTCGTTTAGCTCGAGTTTCTCGCAGATGCGGTCCAACTTGGCGACCTGGGCCGCTTCCAGGGTCGATCGCGTACCGGTTGCTGTCGTGCCCGCGAAGATGGCGCAGGAATAGCTCATCGTCGGGTCGAGCATCATCTCGAAGAACTCGTTGGAGAGGTCATAGTGCGCGGCGATGTTGCGCCGGTCCGCTCTGGGGCTGAGGTCGGGACGGCGTGGTCGGGGTCCGATCCACGGCAACGGTGCGCGCCCGAGCCGGTCGAGGACCTCGCGCATCGGAGTGCTCCAGCGGTAAAGCGCTTGCACCACCCCGGTCAAGTCGTCGGCGTCCCACCATCCCTCGACGTACGAGCGCCCGAGCCCGACCGAGCCCGAGGTCAATAAGGCACGGTAGGAGCGCGGGTCGTTGACAGTCACAGTGGCGAGGGTTTTCCCGTGGCCAAACAGGCGAACGGCGGTGCCCTCGCGCAGTGCCAGCGCGCCATCTCGGGCGCGCGAGGCGGCACGCAAAAGTATGGCGCGGCTCGTGGCGGTGGTCAGGTGCCCGAGATCCGCGGCACGAGTGCTCGCCACTCAGCGACTGTCCCGGGGACAGCCGGTCTGGGTGCCGGGCGACCGATGGTTGCCAACGGGCGGCTGCGCGGCCATGCCGTGCCGGGGGTGAGGGTAAAACGGTGCTCCCCGCATCGCCAGTCGAGCGGCCTGCGAGTAGATCCCCGCCGACACCTTGTGAGCCATAAATGGGTAACGAGTCATCAGCTTGGTCAGTTCTTCTCTTTTGAACGGTTGCCGCTGCAACGACAGGACGGCCACGAAGACGGTCCCGTCGTTACCTTCGACATCGAAGCGTACGGCCAATGACTCCCTTGGTGGGCCGTAGCTCACGCGGTAGCGCAGGTCCATCGGCAAGAAGGGCGACACATGCATGGCTTTGGCCATGACGTGCTCCCCGGGCGCCCCCATTACGTACTGATGGCGTTCGTGCCAGGGGGTGTTCTCCACGTCGGCGACCAGGTACTCCACGCAAGTTCCAGCCGAGTCGAAGCAGAAATAGAGGGTTATGGGGTTGAACGACCATCCCCAGGTGCGGGGATGGGCAAGCACCATGACTGGGCCTTGCGGCCGTAGACCCTGGCGGTCCTGCACCAGATCCCGGATCTCTTCGTCCAAGGGCCGGCCGGGGTCGCCGAAGTAATCGCTCCTGCGCAGCCACACGGGTGCCGCGTGCGTGCTCGACCACATGGGATGGCCGTGTAGGCGTTCTCCGATGTCGCGGGCGTCGACGAAGGGCATGGCTACCCGGTAGGAGAAGCTCCTCGCCGGGCCGGGCCCAAGGCGGCGGTGATAGACCGTGCCGGTGTAGATGGCCCGT
>DASSZK010000057.1:0-11369 GCA_035702845.1 Acidimicrobiales bacterium | reverse complement strand
CTGTGCTTTTGCCGTAGCTGCCCCCGTCTTGCGAGGCGCCGGCGGCTTCTTGGCGGCCGTCGCCTTCTCCGCGCCAGTCGCCTTCTTGGCAACTGCAGCCTTCGTCGCACTAGCCTTCGTCGCACCAGCCTTCGTCGCACCAGCCTTCTTGGTGCCTGCAGCCTTCGTGGAAACAGGCTTCGTGGCAACAGCCTTGTTGGTGCCTGCAGCCTTCGCGGCAACAGCCTTGTTGGTGGCGGCTGACTTGTTGGTGCCTGCTGACTTGTTCGTGCCTGCTGACTTGTTGGTGGCAGCTGATTTCTTGGCTACGAGGGGGGCTTCGGCGACCGAGCGTGCCTGGCCGGCAGCGGCTTTCTTGACAGTGGCCTGCTTGGCAGTGACTTGCTTGGCAGCGGCTTGCTTGGCAGTGACCTGACTAGGGCCGGCTTTCTTGGCCGGCCTCCCAGCGGCTGTCGCGCTCCCGCTTGCTGCGGCGGTCTTGGCCTTAGAGGCGGTCGACTTTTGAGGATCTTCCGCTACCTCAGGAGCAGGCGCTGGGTTGCGGGCAGCCTTGACTGGCTTAGTGGTCGCTGGTTTTGTGGCGGTCCTACCCGCCGAGGCGGCGGCGAGCAGTTCCCTCGCTCGCGACGCGGCGGTCTTGGCCGCCGCAGCCCGCGATGAGGCCGCGCCGCCAGTGGAGCGGCTGGGCTGCTCCGCAGGCGCACCTGCGACACCGTCAGCGCCGGGCACCGCAGCCGAGACCCGTCTGCGCCCCGGGCGCTTGGCACCGGACGGCTCCGCAACGTCGCCGGCGCCCCTCGATGGGCTGTCAGTGCCGCCGGCGTGGCTCGGACCAGGCAGACCGCCCACAGGATCTTTGACCGGCTGTACGGCCGCTGAGCTGCGGCGCCGCGGGCGAGGGCGATGAGGTAAATCGGGCGCGGCCGGATGGCTGCGCTCTATTTCGGCCTCGATCGTCTCCTCGGTGGGAGTGCCGGCAGGGTGGGCGAAAGCCGGGAGCGCAAGCTCCACTCCCCTGCGGGGAGCGTCAAAAGCCTGGACAATAAAACGGTACTGGTCGCCCTTGCGCAGGACCTCGCGTGCCGAACGCGGTGCAGGGTCACCCATCGCAGAAAGCGGGACATAGCAACGGGCGTCGCCGACGGACACGAACGCCCCGTGTGAGGAGAACTCCTCTACTGTCGCCTCCACTTCGGAGCCGAGTTGGTGAGCGGCGATGAAGTTGATGAAAGCCAGAGGTTCGTTCACGGGATCGGAGGGTGCCTCTTTGCCCCGGCGGCGGCGGTGGTGGCGGGCCCCGGGCTTATCGGGCTCCACGGCTTCCTCGACAGCAGCGGCTATGGCTTTTTGCAAACGGCGCTCGCCAGGCTTGTGACGTGAGCGCTCAGCGGCGCTGAGCCCGCTTTCGACTTGCTCGTCGCCGCTTTCCGCCCGCTTCTTGCGTTTAGCTTCTTTTACCGCCTCCCGGCTCTTAGGCCCCCGCACGGGACTGCGCGGCGTGAATATCCAGCCGACACCTGGGACGGGCTTGCCCCCGATGAGGCGGCCTTTGTCAAAGAGCCACTCGTATTCGCCGTGGAACTCTTGGAACGAGTCGTTGGAGAGTACTACCGCGCCGATCTTGTCGGCGACCCTTAGCAAGAAGGCGTCGCCCCGCCCTATGGCACCCGCCGGCGGCGACACAATGTCGCCGTCCAACTCGGCCTCCTCGAACATCGCACGTTCCTCGGTGGGTATGCGGTGGCCAAAAGTGGCATCGACGACAACGGTCACGATGTCATCGGGGTTCTCTGCCAGGAACTCCCTGACAGCCTGGTCGAGCCTCAAGAGGCTCGGAAGTGAGCTGCCTTCGGTGGCAATGTTGGAGCCGTCCACGACCACGTGACGAGCTGGCAATTTTTCTCCTGTTGTCTTGTCACGAACCCTGCCGTCACCCGGCGTGCTCTGCGCACTCCGGCCGCGTGGCGCCAGGGACCGCGTGCACGCCAAGACCAGCTCACCGCCACCTCTTCGTACCACGAGCGAACCTCGTGTACGCGGGTAAAGCAGCGGCAGGGCATCGCCCTCGCAGTGCACTTCTCGCCAACAGTCTGCCATCCCAGGACCGCGCAGTGGCGCATCCTGCTCCGGGCGCACGGGAGCTCGGGGCCAGAAGGGGGCCAATCGGGGGCCGTCGAGACAGCTACGGCCCGCAAACGACGATGTCGGGACGGCCTCGGGACGCTACCGGGCGGGCGTGGCTACACCAGTGCCGAGGGCTCGATCGAACAGGTCCTTTTGCTCGAGCTCGTGCATGGCATGGCTCCCAGTAGCCGGCGAACCCGATGCCGGCCGGGAGACGAACAGGGTTTCGCGGCCCTCGCACAACTGAGGTAGCCGCTCCACCACAAACTGGCGGGCACCCATATTCGCCGGCTCCTCCTGGGCCCACACCACGGTGCGTGCCTGCGGGTAGCGCTCTATCGCACGCAATAGTCCCTGCTCAGGCCAGGGGTAAAGCTGCTCCAAGCGCACCACGGCAACGTCGCGGATGCCGCGCTCGTTCCGAGTGCCGATGATGTCCAGCGCCGCCTTGCCCGTGGCGACAACGATCCTGTTCACTTCTTCTGGCGCCACGCCGGCATCGTCGAGCACTTCGTGGAACGAACCACCGGTCAGTTCCTCGACGGGGCTGTACGCCTCTTTGGCCCGCAGGTAACGCTTGGGGGTAAAAAGCACCAGCGGCCGCGCCAACGGACTGCAGGTCTGGCGGCGCAGCAAATGGAACAGTTGACCCGCGGTCGTGACATTTGCCACACAAATATTGTCTTCCGCGCACAGTGTGAGGAACCTCTCCACTCGCGCGGAAGAATGTTCCGGCCCCTGTCCCTCATAGCCGTGAGGCAACAAAAGGACCAAGCGTGAGCGCTGCTCCCACTTGGCCTCGGACGCCACGATGAACTGGTCGATGATGATCTGGGCGCCGTTTACGAAGTCGCCGAACTGCGCCTCCCAGGCCACGAGCGCATCGGGAGCGAACAACGAGTACCCGTACTCGAAGCCGAGCGCCGCGTACTCGGACAGCAAAGAGTCGTACACGAAGAAACGGCCGCTCTTCACAGCGCCGTCGTCGCCCAGGCGGGCCCCTTCGCTGCTCGGACCAGCCCCTTCGTCGCTCGGACCAGCCCCCTCGTCGCTCAGACCAGCCAGGGCAAGGTGCTCCTCGCCCGTGCGGAAATCGACGTATACGGCGTTGCGATGCCCGAAGGTGCCCCGGCGAGTGTCCTGCCCGCAGAGGCGGACATCGTGGCCGTCGAGCATTACCGTCCCGTAGGCAAGGGCTTCGCCCAGCGCCCAGTCAACCTGGCCCGAAGCCCACAGCTTGGCCCTGGTGTCGAGCACCTTGGCGATCTTGGGGTGCAAGGTGCAGCCCTCGGGTGGGTTGGTGAGAGCTGCTACCACCTTGTCCAGGTGGTCCATGGGGACGGCAGTCGCAGCAGCGCCAAGCGGTGCGGCCGGCCCAGGGGCGGTGGGCAACTGCGTCAGCTGAGGAGGGGCCGATGCCCGGGTCTGGTCGAGCGCCGCCTGCAAACGCTTGGAGAAATCGGCCAGCGCCGCTTCCGCCTCTTCGAGGGTTATGTCGCCGCGGCGGACGAGGGCTTCGGTGTAAAGCTTGCGGACGCTGCGGTGGTCTTTGATCAACTGGTACAGCAGCGGCTGGGTCAAAGACGGGTCGTCCTGTTCATTATGGCCGTACCGGCGGTAGCAAACCATATCTATAACGACGTCTTTGTGGAACTCCTGGCGAAAAGCGAGCGCCAACCGGCCGACTCGTACACACGCTTCAGGATCGTCGCCGTTGACGTGGAAGATAGGCGCTTGGACCATCTTCGCTACGTCCGTCGCATATACCGAGGACCTGGCCGACTCGGGGTTCGTGGTAAAGCCCAGCTGGTTGTTTATCACCAGGTGCACCGTCCCGCCGGTCTCGTAAGCGGCGAGGGCTGACATATTGAGCAGTTCAGCGACCACACCTTGGCCGGCGAACGCTGCGTCGCCGTGGACGAGCACGGGCAGGGCCTGGTGTGCCGCAGGCAATTGCTCGGGCGCGCCACCGGGTGCCGTCCCGGTACCGCCCGAGCCAACGGTCGCTGTGGCCCCAACCTGGTCTTGGAGGGCTCTAGCCATCCCTTCCACCACAGGCCCGACCGCTTCGAGGTGGGAGGGGTTCGAGGCGAGCACGACATCGATGGCATTGCCGTTACGGGATTGGAACGTGCCCCGGAAACCCTTGTGGTACTTGACGTCGCCGCTGCCCTGGACGCTGTTGGGGTCGAGGTTGCCTTCGAACTCGCCGAAGAGCTCCTCGTAGCTCTTACCGACGATATTTATGAGCACGTTGAGCCGCCCGCGATGAGCCATGCCCATCACAGCGTGCGAGTGGCCGAGATCGGCGGCGTAACCCAGTAGGGCGTCGAGCAGGGGGATGGCCGATTCGGCCCCTTCCAAGCCGAAACGCTTCTGGCCTATGTACTTGGTCTCCAAGAAGCGTTCGAGCGCCTCGGCCGCGTTGAGCCGGGAAAGGATGTGGCGGTGCTCGTCAGGGGCCAAGGTAGTCGGAGCACCCTCGACATGCTCTTGGATCCATCGCTTTTGTGACGGCTCCATGATGTGCATGTACTCCACGCCGATGGTGCGGCAGTAGGCATCACGCAGCATGGACAAGATGTCACCCAGGCGCATCCGGTCGTGCCCGGGGAAGTCATAGGTAAAGAACTCGCGCTCCAGATCCCAGACCGACAGCCCGTAGGTCGCCGGGTCCAGCTCGGCGTGCATGTGGGGTTCGCGCCAGTCCAGCGGGTCGAGGTGCGCTATCAGGTGACCCCGGACGCGATAGGCGTTTACAAGCCGGTCCACCTGCTGCTGTTTTTGGACATTGCTCGAAGACCGCTCAAAGGGGTCGTTGACGTCACGGTGGTAACGGACGGCTTCGTAAGGTACCCCCATCGAGCGGAAGACGCCCTCGTAAAAGCCGTCTTCACCGAGAAGGAGCCGGTGGGCACAACGCAGGAACATCCCGGACTCGGCACCCTGGATCACCCGATGGTCGTAGGTGGAGGTGATCGTAACGACCTTCGACACGCCGAGCTCGGCCATCTGGCGCGGGTCGGCGCCCTGCCACTCCGCCGGGTAGTCAATGGCACCCACGCCCACTATGGCGCCCTGGCCCGCCATCAGGCGGGGTACCGACTGCACCGTGCCCAACGTGCCCGGGTTTGTGATGGTGACAGTGGCGCCGATGTAGTCACTGACGTCCGCCTTGCCGGCGCGGACTTTTCGGACGAGTTCTTCGTAGGCGAGCCAGAAGGCCCGGAAATCGAGGGTGTCGGCCTGCTTTATCACAGGCACGACCAACGACCTGGTGCCGTCCGCACGCTCGAGGTCCACAGCCAAACCAAGGTTTACATGCGCCGGGCGGAAAACTGCCGGGGTTTTTGACCCGTTGCCGTCCTGCGCAGCGAAGCTGGCGTTCATCGCCGGGACGGATTTGAGGGCTTGGACGATCGCCCATCCGATGAGGTGGGTGAAACTGACTTTGCCCGCCGTGCCCGTGCGCACGAGCTGGTTGTTGAGGATGAGCCGGTTCACCTCCAGCAACTTGGCCGGCACCACTCGGAAGCTCGTGGCAGTCGGCACCTCGAGGCTCGTCGTCATGTTGGCGACCACCCGGGCAGCGGAACCCCTAAGCGGGACCGTCTCGCCCGGGGCCGCTCCGGGCTGACCGGCGTTGGCCCCATTGGTTGTCGGGCCGGTGGCGGCTGCGCCGGCAGCCCCAGATGCAGCGCCGTCGGCGCCTGCGGGTGACGCCTGCGCACCCCGGCTGCTGCCCTGGCCGGCAGTGCTTTGCCCGGTGAGGCCGGTGCCTGGCCCACCTACGCCAGCCGTACTTTGAGCGCGGGCCGCCTCTACAACGCCCTGGCCTTCCTCGGCGACTACCACAGGCCGCCCCAAATTGGCGCCGCCAGGGCGGTAACCCGCAAAGAACTCTTGCCAGCTCTCGCTGACAGACGTCGGGTCCCGGCGGAACTGGTCGAACATCTCGTCCACGAGCCAGGCATTTGGCCCGAGGGCCTCCGGTCGAGCCGGGTCCTGCCTGGCGTGGTCTGGTCTGGGGTTTTGGGGCTGTGCCACGGCGGCTACTAAGCCTACCCGGGTACAGCGCCCGAGCCAGGACGGCTGCTCGCGGGCCCCGCCGAGAAAGCCCCCGGTGCCGGCTCTTGGCCCTGGCGGGGGCCCGGGCGTTACATACGCGCACTCAGGTCTGGGCGAGCGAAGGCCGATAACAAGTGTGTGACGTCCGCTACACAGCTTGCTCCCGCCAGCCGGGCGGTCCTGCGCCTGGTCGAAGCCGGCAGTGACAGCAGCTGCCAGCACTGCAGGCTGCCTGTGAAGTTCGTTGCCAAGCTGAAAGGCCGCCAGGTCATCGCCAACGTCTACGTGGAGGGGCGCTGGGACCGCGTCGAGCACTTCCACGAGAACTGCTACTGGGACGCCGGCGAGCCATACGGACCGGCCCGGAGCTAACTCGGCGAATTATTTTGGGCAGGCCGGCCAAGGGGCGACCGGTGCCGGGCTCGCCAGTGCAAACCGTCCCCGCACATCACGATGACCTCGCGCGCCTCGCAGGCGATAGGCAGTTGGCCTGATATGTGGTCAGCCGCCTCGCCCAGGTGGAGACCTAGCGCATAGTTGCTCAAGCCGACCGTCAGGTGGGGGACGATCTCGTCGAACTTGCCCTCCCATGCCGGCGTCCCGAAGTGGTCGGCAAGCGCCTCTGTCAGCTGCCGGAAGGGCTCCGCCGGGTTGGGCGCCAACCACAGGACCCGGTCCCCGAACCAGCAGACTTTGTCGAGCAAGTACTCGAATGCAGGGCGGGCGGCGACCAAGTGGTCGAGATCCTCGAGCTCAGCTGGGCCGAAGCTGTCGGGCACCAGCCAGGGGACGACAAGCGTTATATGGGCAGGGACGCCGGTCCGGGCCTTTGGGTCATGGACGGCCCGCCACTCCGCCACCACGGGTTCGGCCTCAGGGACCGGCACAAAAAGTGCGCTGTGCTCGCATTCCGACATAACGCTCAGCTCACGCGTGTACAGGCGGCGCAGGGCCACGCAGGCGTTGGTGCCACGAAGCCCGACGATACCTTCAGAGCCGGTGAGCCGGCACCCCACTCGGCTCAGCCGCACCGCGAAGAGCCAACTGGGGACCGCGAAGCCCTAAGCCCGAGCGGCGAAGACCTCTGCCAGCTCGACAGGTACGGCGACATCGAGTTGCTCGTAGGTGCAGCTGCGCGGGTCGCGATCAGGCCTCCAACGGCGGAAGTGCCCCGTATGGCGCAGGCGGTGCCCCTGCAAGTGCTCGTACGACGCCTCCACCACCAGCTCGGGACGCAAAGCGAAAAACGAGAGATCCTTCTTGGCGTTCCAGCGAGACCGGGCCCCGGGCAAGCGGGCGCTGTCGGTGGCCTGGCCGCCCGGCTCCCCCTGCGCGGCTGCCCAAGCGCCCCACGGGTGGCCGGCAAGACCCGGGCCATCGACGCGGTACGGCTCCAGTAGCTCAGCCAGCTCGCGACGCTGTTGAGCCGGGAAGGCCCCGATGACCCCTACGTGGGACAGAGAGCCGGCCTTGTCGTACAGGCCGAGGAGCAAGGAGCCCACACCTGGCGAACCTGGGCCGGCAAGGCTCTGGGCCGCCGTGTTGGTGCCGGCTGTTGCAGGGCGGTAAGGCCGGAACCCGGCCACGACGAACTCGGCCGTGCGCTCGTGCTTCACCTTCACCATCGCCCGTTTGCCCTCGAGGTAGCGAAGCCCTGTGGCCTTGGCGACGACACCGTCAAGGCCAGCTCCCTCGAAGCGCTCGAACCAGTCCGCGGCCACGGCCCGCTCCCGGGTCGCCGGTGTCAGGTGCACATCTGCGCCTGGCACAGCCGGGGCGGGGACGGCCCCAGCGGCACCGAGGAGCTCCTCCAAGCGCGCCCGGCGCAGTGAGAACGGCTCTCCCCTTAGGTCAGTCGTTCCCGTGCAGAGCAGGTCGAACGCCACGAAGGAGGCGGGAGTGGCCTCGGCGAGCAAGCGCACGCGGCTCTCGGCGGGGTGCACGCGCTGGCTGAGCACGTCGAAGTCCAAGCCTGCCGCGCCCGCCACGACGATCTCGCCGTCGAGCACCACCTGGTCGGGCAAAAGACGGCGGGCCGCGTCCACCACGTCGGGGAAGTACCGCGTGAGCGGCAGCTCATTGCGGCTTCCTAGCTCGACCTCGTCGCCGTCGCGGAACAGTACGCACCTGAACCCGTCCCACTTGGGTTCGTAGATGTAGTCGCCCTCTGGTAAGTCCCGGGACAACTTGGCGAGCATCGGCGAGACCGGGGGTTTCACGGCGAGGTTGGGGAAATCCACGCCGCAAGCCTGCCCCGAGCAACCCGTTTCGTCAACGACAGCCGGTCAATGCCTGTCGGTCAATGCCTGTCGGTCAACGCCTGTTGAGAGCACGTGCGATCGCCGCAGCCACTTCATTGGTTTCGACTTCCTCCAGCGGCGCCGGCAGACCGAGGCGCCAGTTGGGCCATTGGTCCACCGTGCTGGGCATGTTGGGGCGCTCCTCGACGAGCAGGGCGTCGTCCAAGGTGGCGGCTAGCAATGAACACGGGGCCTTGGCCAGTGACTCGTACGCCCGCACAACGACGTCTTGGAGCGAACTGGAGCCGTCACTACCCCCCCACTCCTCAAGGCGGCGCTTCATGGACGCACAACCTTCTTCGTTGACGGGCAGGCCAATACTCTGCGCAGCCGCCACGTCGGCACCTGTCCACGCACCCACCACCGTCGGCAGGTCATGGGTCGTGAGCGCACCGAGCGCTTGCTCGGGCCAGGTCTGGGGTGGGCCCGGCTCAAACCAGAACAGGCGGTAGGAAAGCACCCCGCTCTCGCTCAGGACCTGGCGGACATGGTCCTCGACCGTGCCGAGGTCCTCACCGACCACGTAGGCGCCGGCTCTCGCCGCCTCCAGGCGCAAGAGGCCCACCATGTCCTGCCAGACGGAACGCACATAGGCCCCGTCTGCCGGGCTGGCGCCGAGCGGGACCCAGAACAGGCGGAACAGGCCCATGACATGGTCGGCCCTCATGCCCCTGGCGGGCCCCATCGCCGCCCGCAGCATCGTCAGGTAGGGCTCGTAGGCACCGGCGCGCAACTTCCAGGGGTCCCACGGAGGTAGCCCCCAGTCCTGGCCGTTGCGGTTGTAGTCGTCCGGTGGGGCGCCGACTCGCATCCCCAAGGCGAAAAGGTCCTGCCACAACCACGCATCAGCGCCCCCGCCATCGACCCCCACAGCGAGGTCGCACATGATGCCTGCCCCGTCGACGTCGCTGGCTGCACGCAGTTGGCGCCAGCAGAGCCACTGCAACCATGCGTAGAAACGCTTGCGCCGACCGGCGTGCGCTCCCGATGCAAACTCAAGAACTGCGGGCATATCAGGGTGACGCACCTCTTCGGGCCAGTCGTGCCAGGGGAGCCCGTGCGTCTCGGCGAGGGCACAAAATGACGTGTAGCCATCCAGGGGGTGGCCACCATCCCGGCAAAACTGTTCTAACTCGTCTCGCTCTGCGGCAAAGGCACCCGAGGCTTCGAACCGGTCGAAAAGTAGTTCCAGCGCCTTGCTTTTAGCCTCCCACACTGCTGCCCTATCGATCAGGCGCTCCCCGTTCAAACGCCGCGCGCTATCACCGATCGCGGTGACCTCGCTCAGTTCGCCCGCGCCCGCCACGTCGTCCACGCATATGTACAACGGGCTCAGAAAACAACGTGAACTAGGGAAATAGGGACTTGCCTCGGGGACCATCCCGGGAGCGGGAGCGTGCAACGGGTTGAGCAGGACGAAACTGGCGCCCGCCCGGCCCGCCCATGCCACCAGCCGTCGCAGGTCACGAAAATCTCCTATACCCCAGCTGGACGCTGAACGGACCGCGTACAGCTGGACGGCCCAACCCCACCCCTTACCGGGGCCGGGAGCAGGGCACCGCGGCGGGCAGACGGCAACAGTCCGCCCCCCAAAAGTCCGGCCAGGACCGGCCTCGCCGCTGCTGCTTTCGGTACGTGCGGCGAACAATTTGTGATAGCCGATCGGCAGCACATCGCTAGCAGTCGGGTCGAACGGCCGCCTCTCCCCGCTTTCCAAAACGATCTCACCGGCGGGCAAGCCGGGCCACGGCCCGTGCTCGCCGACAGTCACCAGGGGGCTGTCCTCGGGCGGGTGCTCGGCGGTGGCGCCCATGGCGTCCAGGACGGTCTCCAAGGTGTTTGGAGGCGTGTCATGCCACTGGCCGGTTACATCCCAATAGCCCCGCTCGACTCCCCACGCGTCGAGGTCAACGCCTCCCCGGCTTTCGATTATCACAAGCCCCATCCTTTCCCATGCCGCTGCGCAACGCACACCGGCGCGTAACCTCGAACTGTGGGAGCACGGACCGCCGCGCCGCTGGGCGCCGAAACCCCCAGCCCTGGAACTCTGGGGCCGGGAACTCTGGGGCCCGGACCTCTCGGTACAGGTCCTGTGCGCATCGGGGCCTGCAAGATCATGGCCGGCACTACGAGCTGGGCCGACCGTTCCCTGGTGCGTGACGGCTCCTTCTACCCCTCACGCAACCTCAACGCGCGAGACCGCCTCGCCTACTACGCCAGCCGCCTACCACTCACCGAGGTGGCGACCACCTACCGCTTCCCGCCGACTCCCGAAGTGGCCCGGCGCTGGGTGGGTGCCACCCCTGACGGGTTCACGATGGACATCCAGGCGTGGTCGCTTTTCTCAGGTGCTCCCACATGGCCCGAATCGCTTTGGCCTGACCTGGTGCCAGAGATCAAGCCATCTCGGCGCGAGGGCGCCAAGCTCTACCGCCACCGCCTGCCCGAGGCCGTGCTCGACGAATGCTGGGAGCGGTTCCGCCATGCGCTGGGACCATTGTCGGCGGCGGGCCGGCTAGGCGCTGTAACGGTGCGCTACCCGTCGTGGTTCCGCCCCGGGGCGAGCGCCTACCGCGACCTCGCCGAGCTCTCGGTGCGCCTCGAGGGCTTCGCCGTTGCGGTTGAGGTCACCAACCACCGCTGGTTCGAGGGTGACAATTGCGAGCAGTTATGGGCCTTTTTGGAGAACCTTGGCCTGGGGTACGTCTGCACGGACGGGCCGGGCCGCCGGCGCCCGGTGGCAGCCACTTCAGCCAAGGCTTTCGTCCGGTTCCCCGGCCGTCGCCAATGGGCCCAGGACCAAGATCGTCCAAGGGGCCCCGCACAGGACGCCCGTCTCGACGACGGGCCAGTGGACGGGCCAGTGGACGGGCCAGT
>DASSZK010000263.1:0-6189 GCA_035702845.1 Acidimicrobiales bacterium | reverse complement strand
CAGCCGCCATAGCCGGGGTGCGCCAGGGTGGATCCGAACCGGCGCAGTATGCGAGGAAAAGGCTCCGTACCTTTCTACGCGAGCTCGCCCGCGCCCTGGAGCATCCCGCTGACCCAAGGAGCAAAGCCACTCCCCGTAAGCCCGCATGACTTCGCAGTGTCGACCGCTGTGCCGGCTCTTGCGGTAGGCGACGTGCCCGGGCCGCCCAAGATCGGGACTCGGGCCATGACCGCCGTCCCATTGCCAGGGGACGACTTGATCTCGATTACGCCGCCGAGGAGGCGTGCCCTCTCGGCCATACCGGCCAAGCCCAGGTGCGAAGTTTGCAGGGACTGAGCCTCTTCCGCTCCCACGTCGAAGCCGTTCCCGTCGTCGGTCACCTCGAGGACGAGCCCGTCAGCGCCCTCTCGCAACGACACGACGATGCGGGACGCGCAGGCGTGGCGTAGGGAATTGGTCGTCGCCTCCTGGGCGATGCGGAAGACTCCGAGCTCCACTTCGGGGGCATAGCGAACCTGGCCCACATTGCCCCCCAGGCGCACCGCTAGCCCCGGCTGGCCCTCCTCGAGGTCGCGCACCAGGGTTGCGAGTGCTGCAGCCAAACCCAGCTGGTCGAGCGTAGGTGGCCGCAGCCCGCGAGAGAGCCGACGCAGGCTCCCTGCAGCGTCCAGGGCGTGCTGACGGGCCTCAACGAGACCTTCGGCCAACGGTGCGGGGAGATCTGGCCGGTCCCCCAGCCGATCGAGCTGGCGCGCCACGGCGAGAAAGATCTGCAGGGGCTCGTCGTGCAACTCCATTGCCAACCGGCGACGCTCGTCCTCCTCAGCCCGGACGACAGCCCCCGCGTACCACTGCGCCCGGCGGGCTTCGCCGCGCTCCTCGGTAACGTCTTCGAGCACGAGCTGCGCGGCAGCCTGATCCCTTCCCGCAGGCAGTTCAACCAGCTCCATCCGGTAATCGCGACCGTCCGGGAGGCTGAGCCGGAGCCGGCGACCCTGACCCTGCAGCCCGAACGGTGCCATGACGGCATCAACCGCCCGGCCCGCCAGATCAGGCCCGAGCAGCGCCTCGGCAGCGGGGTTGGCCTCGGTCACCCGGCCCTCGCAATCGAGCACCAGCAACGGGGAACGGCTCGATTCGAACATCTGGCGGTAGCGGGCTTCCGCTGCAAGCCGGGCACTTGTGGCCTCGTCAGAGATCCGGCGCGCCAACCTCTCTGACTCGATGCGCTGCCCAAGGAAGAAGGCGACAAAGTCCACGAGGAAAAGCTCGACCAGGTCGCTGCCTACGTGTCCTCGGTCGTGGGGCAGCAACAGATCGGGGAGCCACAGCGCGGTCGCCCAAAGGGCCGTCGCTGCCGAACCCGCCAAACCGAACCGGCTGGCCGCGTACGCCACAGGGACAACGAGCAGGGCGACAGGCAGGCCTTCCGGGAAGGCCCTCGCCTCCAAAGCGACGTCGACGTCAGCCAGGAAGTGTGCGGCGGCAATCGCGACCACCATCGCCTGCACCACCCAAAAAGCCCGCTGCGCCAACGGCGGGTGCAGTGCGCTGGCCAGGGCGCGGGGCGGACGGCGAGCCACTCGCAGGCCCTCCCGCCGGCTAGCAACTGCCCGCGCGTGGATCGCGGGGTATGTACGCCAGGTGGTTCTCGAGGGCGAACAACGTGGCCTCGGTCCTGGAGGCCACACCCAGCTTCGACAGCACGGCCGACACGTGGCCCTCCACCGTCCGCACCGACAACCCGAGCTCGGCGGCAATCGACTTGTTAGGCAAGCCCCGCGCCAACAGCCGTAGCACGGCCGTCTCGCGGGCCGTCAGGGCGTGGGCATCGTCCGGTTCTTCTTGCAGGCCGGCGGCCCGGCCAGCTCCTCGGGACACGGCGCGGTCCAGTACCAAAATGCCAGCCGCCACGGCTCGGACGGCTTCGACCAGCTCCCGGGAGGTGGCTGTCTTCAAGAGGTACCCACCGACGCCGATGTCGAGCGCCTCGGCCACGTATGCGTAGTCGTCGTAGGCAGTCACGATCAGGACCGCCATCGGGCTACCCCGCTGGGCAAGCTTTCGGGCTAGGTGCAGACCGCTCTCTCCCGGGAGGTTGATGTCGACCACCGCGACATCGGGGTGCAGCCGGTCGATCATGTCGAGGGCCTCCGAGGCCGTCCCGGCCCGGCCGACTACCTCAATGTCTGCCCATGTCTCGAGGACCTGGCAAGTGCCCTCAGCCACCAGGGCATGATCGTCGACCACCAGCACCGTCGTGGTTCTGTCCCTCCCTGCTACAAGACTCCCTGCTACAAGGCTCCCGGCCTCGCTGACTGCCGCTTGCACGAGACCTCCTCTCGACCACCTGTGTGTAGTGCTCCAGCACGTCGTGTTTAGTACGTCGTGTTTAGTACGTCGCGTTTAGTACGTCAGTCTAAGTATAGCTACCTACTTGACGTAGGGAAGACTACTGGTGTACCGTGGCGAACTACGTAGGAACACTTGCCCCGGGTGAGTACAAACACGGGAGGTCGCCGCCATGTCACTAACGACCGAAGGCCCTCGAGCCGCCGAAGAGCCCGGGGAAGCCCGACCGGTAACTGCATTGCAGTCGAGACCAGCCTCGGTGCCCGTCCGGCTCGCAGCACCGGTGAGCGAGGGCATGTCCCGTCGGTTCAACTCATCGGATCCCTCTCCAGGTCTCGACATCGCCCGCCGGCCCGCTCTCGGGCGCCTGATGCGTGACCGCAGGTTCCAGTTCCTCCTGATCCTCCCAAACCAGATCGTGTTTTGGACGGTCATCTTCGTGGGCCTTCTCGGTACGGCGGTACCGGGGCTGAACTTCGCCACCGCCATCACCTGGTACGTGTGGTTCTGCTTGGTCTTCGTGATGATGGTGGTCGTGGGCAGGGCCTGGTGCTCGATGTGCCCCTTCGGAGGTTTTGCTGAATGGGTACAGCGGCGGACGCTGTTCCGGCGTACGCAAAAGGCACTGGGCCTGGGCCTCAAGTTCCCCGAACCTCTGGCTCGCCTCGGTTTCCTGATCCCGGTTGCGAGCTTCCTTTTGCTCACCTGGATCGAGGAGTTCTTCAACATTGCCGGCCCGGGCAACCCCGCCGACACATCGTTCATGGTGATCGGCATCGTCGCCTCGGCGCTGATCTTCTTCCTCGTTTTCGAGCGGCGAACATTCTGCCGTTACATCTGCCCTCTCACGACCTTGATCGGGACCGTCGGGTCGATGGGCTCGGTTGCCGGTTTCCGCACTCGTGACCGCCAAACCTGCCTCAGCTGCAAGACCAAGGACTGCATGCGTGGCAGCGACAACGGCTACGGGTGCCCTTGGTACACATGGCCCGGCAGTGCAGATTCGAACCTTTACTGCGGTCTTTGCACCGAGTGCTTCAAATCGTGCCCCGAGGGCAATATCGGCCTGTTCCTGCAAAAGCCGCTCACCTCTGTCATCTCGCCGGCCCGCCGGCGTGGGGACGTCGCGTGGGGTGTCGCCCTGCTGTGGGGCCTCGTGCTCTACCAGCAGTTCAATGCCACGAACATCTTCAACACGATCGACAACAAGCTCAATTCGGCGGTGGGCTTCCCGCACTACCCCAACCCGGTCGACTACCTCGGCCTTATCGCCCTCGGTGCGCTTACTCTCGCCGGGGCCGCCTTCGCGCTTAGCCGCCTCTTCGGCAAGCCGGCCCTCTTCGCCAAGCCGAGCCTTCCCGCACCAGCCAAGAAGGCCTCGTTCATCGACAATATGACCCCCTTCCGTGCGTTCTTCCTGCCGGTCGCATACGGGCTGATCCCTGTGGTCGGCGCCGACTACTTTGCGAGGCAATTACCGAAGTTCTTTCATGGTTCACCCCGCGTCTTGCCCGCAGCCGCCCACATCTTCGGCTTCGCATCGACCAAGTCGCCCTTTTATTCGGCCTCTCTCCTGGGCGACAACGCAATAGTCATCACCCAGGTCGTTGTCATAGCAGTGGGCACGCTGGCTGCGCTGTGGTCGACATGGCGGCTCGCAGGACGCGAGCTTGCACCGGTCAGCCGGTCGGCGACCGGTGCCCGGATCGCCTCTCTCGCTTTCGTCGCAGCATGTGGCGCCGGGGCCGCCCTTCTCTACGTCCTCATGCACGCGGCGAACTAGTGATGCGTCCCAATCCCGTCTGTGAGCCCCAATCCCGTCTGTGAGTCAAGGAGACCCAGCCATGGCAATCACCGAGCCCCAGCTTCGTACGGTCGAGACGGGCACCGGCCAATCAGGCACCGGCCCGTCAACGGTGGGCAACCGCGCTGAGGTGACCGCGGGCGCCCCCCATGTCGGCATCCTCACCGATCGCTGCGCGGGCTGCCAGGAGTGCGTCGTCCGGTGCCCCACAGGGGCGCTGACCATGGACACCGTGCTCTGGGTGGCAGAGGCTGACAGCACCCTATGCGTGGGCTGCCGGCAGTGCACGAGGACCTGCCCTTTCAGTGCCATCACCGTTACCGGGCCGCGCCTCGTCGCGCCGCGCTCGGCAAACCCGGACGAGCACCTGCCCATGTTCCTCGGGGCTGTGACCGAAACCCGTCACGGCTTCGCCAGCCTGCAAGAAGCGTGCGCCGAGGCCGCCCGGTGCCTGCAGTGCCCGGACCTGACATGCGTCCGCGGTTGCCCGGCACACAACGACATACCAGGGTTCATCGCCGCGTTGCGACAAGGCGACCTGAGCGAAGCTCACGAGCTGTTACGGGCCACCACCGTGATGCCCGATATATGTTCACGCGTGTGCAACCAAGCGGCTCAGTGCGAGGGGGCTTGCACGTGGGCGCTGGCAGGGGCCGAGCCCGTTGCCATCGGGCGCTTGGAGCGCTTCGTAGCAGACAACGCCTTGGTCCCCCCTCCAGGCAAAGCCTGCGCTCCGGGCGCACCCGGTTTGGGCATGCATGTCGCCATAGTCGGGTCCGGGCCGGCCGGGGCGGGGGCCGCCTGGGTGCTCCTCGAGTCCGGGGCCTCCGTCACGGTCTACGAAAAAGACGCCACGCCCGGGGGCTTGTGCGACTGGGGCATCCCTGACTTCACCCTGCCGGCCCACGTCGCAGCGCGGCCCTGGGAACAATTGACCGAGGCGGGCGTCGTACTGCGCTGCCAGACCGAGATTGGCGCCGCCCAGCTCGACGAATTGCTGTGCGCATACGACGCCGTCATCCTGGCCCACGGAGCGAGCGAACCCCTGCGTCTCGGCGTGCCGGGGAGCGACCTGCAAGGGGTGGTGGACGCGACCACCTTCCTCAAAGGGGCCAAACAAGCGCTCAGGCCAGGGGGGCAGACCGGCAACTTCCTGTCCTCACTGGGGCTCCCTCCCCTCGGCATCTCGCAGATGGAGCTCGGCGCTCCAACTCAAAGCCCTGGTGCAACCAATGGCAGTCACGGGGTACCTCGCGTGCTGGTGCTCGGTGCGGGCAACACGGCTATGGACGTGGCGCGCACGGCGAGGCGGCTCGGTTGCGCCGCAGTCTGTGTCGACTGGGTCGACGAACGCTTTGCCCTGGCCCGCCCCGACGAGGTAGCCGAAGCGCGCCGTGAAGGCATCGAGGTTAGGTTTCTGCGGACCGTCAGCTCGCTCGAAGGTCGCGCTGGGCGTGTATGCAGAGCGCGTTTAGCGCGTACGGAACAGCACGACGCTGCTCAGCGCCCCAAGATCGTCCGTGCCGAGCCAGAGGTCGTCGAAGTCGATCTAGTCGTCATGGCAATGGGCTACCGGGTCGATACGGGGTTCGCCCAGCGTCTTCCCGGCACCCCTGTCCGGCGCACCAACGTCGGGGTACCCGACCGCAGCTGGCTCGCCAGCGGCGTCCTGGCGCCCACGGTCCCTGGCAAAGTAGCGGTGGGGCGCCTGTCGCTAGGGCGGGAAGTCGCCCTGGAGGCGGCGATGTTCCAGTTCCGCCCCCGGGTATGGGTGGCCGGCGATGCGCTCACCGGGCCCTCGACTGTCGTGGAGGCCATGGCACAGGGGCGCCGTGCCGCTCTGGCTTTGCTCGATGCGCGGCCCCGCAAGCCGGGGCACCCGGACCTGCCTGGTTTTGCCCGCAGTAAGAGCAAAAACGGCAATGGCAACGGTACCCGGGAGGCCAATCGGCCTCTACGTGCCCTGGTTTGCTACGAAAGCGGTGGCGGGCGTACGGCGGCCGTAGCCGGCAACGTGGCGAGCTCGCTGCGCG
>DASSZK010000321.1:0-4165 GCA_035702845.1 Acidimicrobiales bacterium | reverse complement strand
CCCCCCAGCGGCGCGGCCACTGCGGGCTTCCAGCTAACCATGCCCACCGTGTATGTTCGACACTCCGGTGAGCTATGTCATCGTTAACTCCGGCCCAATGCGCGGTGCGCCCAGGACAGGCAAAGGTCCAATGCCGTGGTTCGTGAGCACGGGCACGCTGGGCGAGGACCGTGGCACTGGCGCGCCTGGCCTCGGCGACCAGCCGCCCTTTGAGGAGGGCCCGGCGGCGCGATGACTGCGTTAGTGCGGATCGAGCCCGTCGCGCCGAGGAGGAAGAGGACCAAGACTTTCCGCCCTCGCAAGCGGAGGTGGCTGCGCCTGCAGATCGGAGCCCGCGCGCTCTGCTTCTGGCCACTTGTCATCTTCGAACGCAATTTCGGCGTCGGCCAACCGGCGTCGGTCCAGAAGTGGATCCTGCCTACGGGCTTACTGATCGCCGCGTCGCTTTGGAAGAGCTACGACTGGCTGGCACCTAAATGGTCCAGGGCCTCCCTGGTGGTGTCGCCCAAGAGCGTGCGGCTCCTACAGCGTGGCCAGGCTCAGCAGGCGGGGGCCGTCCAGGAGGTGGAAAGGACCAAGGTCGGCCTCGTCGAGCTCACGCTGACGAACGCGACGACGGTGCACATGATCTTTTACTCAGCTGACAGCGCCGTACTGGCGGACTGGACGTTCTCCAAGACTCTTGTCGACCGCCTGCACCTGGTCCGAGCCCTGCGGAAGGCGGGCTACCCCGCCTGGTTCCGCGAACAGCTCTATGACGGTGCGTTTCAGAGCCAGCAGGAGGGCCAACCCCCGCGGGCAGCGGCAACGGTCCACCCGGCGCGCCCATGACTCCCTGCCGGCACCAGGGGCGCTGCGACTACGACCCGCGCCCGCCTAAACTCGTGGCGTCTTGCGTCAGGGGCGACCCGGCCACCCGTAGCCGCATACCTGGCCAAGACGACCACCGGTCAGTTCAGCGAGGAGCACGTCGAGTACAGGACGAAAGGGGGATGGGGGGCCGCCCCTCACGGCACGGCTCCTGACTTCCGATGGGCAACGGTTTTACGGTGGACTACGACGGCCTCCGGACATTTGGACAGGGGTTGGCAAACCTGAGGGGAGAATTCTCCGCGGGCGAGGATGCGATAAGCCCACTGCTCGCCACCTTGAGCGACGGCGGCCTGCGCAGCGCCCTGAAGTCGTTCGTGGACAACTGGTCCGACGAACGCCGCAAGCTGGACGCGGACCTTGACCGAGCGGCCGGCTTCGCCGTCGAGGCGGCGGCGGTCTACGACCGTACGGACACGACCATGGGCAGCTCCTACCGCTCCGCCCCGTGACCCCGAGACGCGTGACCCCGGGACGCGTGACCCCGGGACGCGTGACTCCGGGACACGAGGCCCTAAGTGGTGCTGTCGTCGGGGGTGTCGCTCAGTGCTTACATTGGGGCAAATGAGCCTCGAACCTGACGAGTACGACCTCGACGTCGACGCGGCCTTCCCTCCGAGCTGGTTCCTCGCTTATCTGCACGGCTACAATGAACCGCCCTCGCTGCAAGCCCAGCTCGACTCGTTTTTCACGCTGCGACCCGAGATCGCCCGCTACCAGCCACTCATCGCCGAGGCGGTGACCCGGCACGGCGAGCTAAGCCGTTCTGACGGCGCCCTCATGAGGGCGATGAAGTACGACCTCATACTGGAGAAGAAGCGCAAGCTCGCACGGGAAAAGACGCTCCAGCCCGTGTTCGCCTTCCTCGTCGTGGAGGCCGGCGTCACTGAAGGCTGGGCCCAGTCCTCGACCGAGGAGCGGATGGAGCGCTGGAAAGCCGGGGCGCTGGCAGATCATGACCGCTACGAGGTAAAGCCAGTGGTAAGCCCGGTCGAGTCCACCCACCTCGGCCCAGGGCTGCGGGTTCAATATGTAGCCGATATGGCGGGCGGCCCCATGCGCCTCGTCGTCGAGCACGCTTATTTCCCCACCAGCCTGCCCTTTGCAGTGCGGGCGATGTTCAATACGAGCAACCTGGCGATGGCGTCGGTGCTGGTAGAGGAATTCGACTCGATAGCCGCCACGGTCCAAGTGGCACTGGCGCCAGATGACAACCCTGCCGGGGGCCCGACGGGTGGCCAGTGAGGACCGAAGACAGGGTCGGTATGCAACCTGAGCTGCACCTAGTCCTGCCGGCCAATTGGAGGACAGTCCCCTTGTCCGGCCAGGCATCTGACCGAGCGGTTCTCGCCATGATGCGGTCTGGCCTGGGTACCTCTGCGTCTAAGAGCGCCCAGCGACAAGCGGTCTTCCAGGCTTACCGGGAGATGCTCCGCCAAGCACGGGAGGCGGGCGCCGTGTTCGCTGCCACATACGCAGAGATGGTGGACGGTGGGCCGTTGGCCGCGACGGTGATCGCGTTCTTCGGGCTGCTGCCGGAGGGCGCTCGGAGTTCCCCGGGGGTGGCCGCACACCTGCTTGCCGGTCTGGCCGCCGGGCCCGCTGCACCCGTCGGTCTGCCCCCGGCATCGTTGGCCCGCGTGGGGACCGCTGAGGCAGTTCGCACCATCCAACGCCAACCCGTTCCCGGCTGGGCCGGGACGGGCGCCGCCCCTGAAATCGAGACGGTCCACTACTACACACCGCTCGTACCCGATGACCGCATGCTTGTGCTTGCCTTTTCCACGCCGTCGACCTGGGCTGCGGAGGCCTTCAGGGCATTGTTCGACCAGATAGCTCTTTCCGCTCGGCTGAGAGGCCTTAGCCCTGGCTAATACCCTCGAAGCAATGAGCGGGGGCCGAAGGAACGCCCGGTCAGATAGACGACCTTCACATGTCCCGCGGCGCTACCGGAAGACCCGTGTGGGTCTGATCGTCGCCGCACTCAGCATCCTCCTCGGAATTCACGATCCTTCTGGACTGCTAGCTGTGGCCGTCATCGCGGGTTTAGTGGGCGGGATTTCGACGCTCCTCATGCGGACGCCGAAGGAGGAGAGGGTGGCGCCTCTCGTGATGACGGTGGATGACACCGAGGTCGTGTTCAAGCGCGCCGGTAAGACCACGGACCGGGTCGAGCGCCGTCAGGTCGCTCTTGCTGTCGTGGTCCAAGGATCTCGGGCCATGCTGGGGATCGAATTGTACGACGACGCGCGCCGCTCGCTCGGCTACTGGTCGATCGACCGTCCCACTGCCCTAACCCACTGGTACGTGCGGGCCTTCCGGCGCCACGGCTGGCCGTGGATGATCGATCGTCCGGTCCTCTACTTCATCCCTGGACATGGCCTGTCGCACGATGCACCCCGATGGGCAAAGGAGCTCCGTAGGGGCTGAGGAGCGGCCGTTCCTGACGGTCGGCAAACTTCGGCCTCCGAGCTTCACTACGGGACGGTACTTGGGGTTGTCGTTGCCAACGTGGCCCGCTCTTTGTGCTCGGCTGAGAGGGCTTAGCCCTGGCTACTAGGCTTGGAGCAATGAGCAGGAGCCGAGAAAGCGCTCGGCCGCATAGCCGACGTTCGTATGCTCCGAGGCGCTACCGCAAGGCGCGTGTCGCCTTAGTGCTCGTCGCTCTGGGCGTCCTCGCCGGCCTCCAGGATCCTGCGCTACTGGTGGGGCTGGCAATTTTGTTGGTGGTCTGGGCTGGGCTGCTCGCCGCCGCCATGCACACTCCGAAAGAGCAGAGGGTGCCGCCACTCGTGATGACGGTGGACGATACCCAGGTCGTGTTCAAGCGGGGCAAGGTCGTCGACCGGGTCGAGCGGCCTCAGGTCGCTCTGGCAGTCATCTGCCAAGGACGCTCCGCCGTAGTGGGTATCGAATTGTACGACGACGAGCGCCGCTCGCTCGGCTACTGGTCGATCGACCGTTTCCTTTCCGCCGGCCACTGGTACATGCGGGCCTTCGGGCGCCACGGCTGGCCTTGGATGGTCGACCGTCCGGTGCTCTACTTCATCCCTGGACGTGGCCTGTCGCACGATGCCCCACCATGGGCGAAGGACCTCCGTAGCCGCCGACCAGGCCGCCGCTAAAAACCCGTCGGCGAGCCGTTGGCAGCGGCGCTTCACAACACGGCAGTGTTCGGGCATAATGCTTACCAACTTTGACCGGAAGGGGTTACCAGTGAGCAACTTGCAGGTGGAGTACTCCACACTTGAGTCGTCGGCCAAGAGGGCGGACTCGATGGCACAGGACTTCGCAT
>DASSZK010000056.1:0-6290 GCA_035702845.1 Acidimicrobiales bacterium | reverse complement strand
CAGGCCGCGACTGGCAGCCACAGGGGCATCGTGCCCCAACTGCACCGGGGGGTTCACCTGGTGTTCGAGGAACTCCATCACCGAGCGCCGGTTCGCGCATCCCGTCAACTCGTCGGTCTCGGCCCGATGTTCGAGTGCGCGTCGCAGGGAAACTGCCTCGGTGACATCAGAAAAACAAGCTATAGCGCCTGTGCGCTGGCCGCCCTCGTCGCCAAGCGGCTGGACCTTCACCTCGCAGATGACGTGCGGAGCTTCGTTGCGCGCTCGGTGGTGGTGCCCTCCGTTATTATTTGCTACACCGTTCCCGTCAATACCCGTGGTTAGCGGGAAGCGCACCATAACGCTGCGCTCCGCACCGCGCCGCATCACCTCATCGAGGGCTCGGCGCAGGGCGCGCCTGTCTCTTTCGTCCGCGCTGGCGACGATGGCCCCCAGATCGGAGAGCGGGCCTGCATGGCCCTTGACCAGTTCACCCAACCGGGGATTGGCATACACGACCTGGCCATCGCTGGTGAGGCGGGCTATGCCGACTGGTAGCGCCTGAGCCATCTCCTCCAGGAGCCTTTCGCGGTCCCGGACCTGCTCCCAGGCGACCATCTCGTCAGAGATATCGACGATGTCGGTAAGCACGCAGTTGTGTGCCTCATCGGATAGGAGGTTCTGGTTGACGATCTCGACCCACTTCCAACCGTCCCCAGTGCAGGCGTGGCGCAGCCGCACACGGCGCCCGGGCCCGGGTTCCGAGAGCATCCCGAGCCAGGCGTCGACAGCTAGGGGCAGGTCCTCGGGGTGGATAAACTCCGCCGAGGGATGGCCAACCATCTCGTCGGGCCTCCACCCAAACATTGCGCAGGTGGCCTCGTCGACGTGGGTGATCTTGCCAAGAGCGTCCTTGGCGACTCGAGCGATCCGGGGTGTCCTGCCGGCGGGGCCGAGCAAGGCCGTGCTGCTGTCGACAGAGGCGTCCGGCCAAGCCACGAGCACGGCGACGCCGTGACGGTCAAAGAGGTCTATAGCTACAAGCTGAGCAGGCGAGTCCCATGTCAGCATGCGGGCCCCCACCTCCGCATGACCCTGGCGCACGAGCGCTTCCCATTTCGAGAGCACCCTCAGGTGGTCCTCCGGGCACACCATGTCCAAGGGGGCTCGGCCCACCGTCCCCCGGGAGGGACCTATCCCAAGACCCTCTGCCAGGCTCTGGGGCATCGGGAGGAACCGCGAGTCGCGCCCGAGGGCGGTCACGATCGCCTCAGGGTGGCCTGCCACGATCGTCGCCAGGGCTCTTTCGCGGACCTGCGCTGGCTCATCGGCGGCATTCACGACGATCCGATCGGCCGGGGAAGGGCCCGAGCTTAACTCCCACGCACGGTTGGCCACGAAGCTTCGCGGATCCGCGCCCGACGGGCACAAAAGTTAAGTTGGGAGCAACAGGACGGGCCCTGGCCGGCTTGACCAATTGGTCTCGGTGGAGGAGGTCCACGGCGGCATCAGCACTCGCTGATGGGGTCGTTGCCAAGCCAGCTCGATCTCCGTCATGCCAGCTCGGCCCGGAGATAGGCTCAGGAGCCTAAGTGTAAGTGAACGAAATGAGGCTGCGATTACCGGCGTAGGCGACAACGGAGTAGGTGCGGCCACCACTGGTGCCTCTGGCACCGGTGGTGAGGATGTAGCCGCAGGGGCCACGGCTGTTTCAGGGACGACGGGCCAGCAGAGCCCGGTGCCACCAGCTGAACCAGCCGATGAAGGCGACCTCCTTGTCGATGCCGTGCTGACCGCAACCCGTGCCCTGGTCGGCGTGGCAGCACGCTCCTTGGCGCCACTTGGCGAGGATGTCACGCTGCCCCAGTTCCGGGCTCTTGTGGTACTCAGCACCCAAGGCGGCCAGCGATTGGCCGAGCTGGCCCAGACCTTGCGGGTCGACCCGTCTACCGCGACGCGGATGTGCGACCGCCTCGTGCGCAAGGAGCTGGTGCACCGGCGCCGGACGAGCGACGACCGCCGGGGCGTACGCATATCCCTGGCACCGGCGGGGCGCGAGCTCGTGGACCAGGTCACCCGCCGCAGGCGAGCCGAGATCGGCAGCATCCTGGCCAAGCTGGATCCCGATAGCTGCGACGCCGTCCTGTCCGCCATGGAGGCTTTTGCCAAGGCGGCGGGCGAGCCCATGCCGGACGAGTGGGCCCTTGGGTGGGCCACCCCCACACAACCCATCGCCGACGAGAGTGACTGACGGGCCGACGCGAGCCGCCTCCGAGACTGGTCCAGGTACGCCCGAGCGCGACACTCGGGCGTGACGGAAGCGCCTCAACGGGATAGGCCTTTGCGCGACAGCGACCCCACTCTGCCCGGCAGGTTCCCTCCGGCGCCTGAGCTGTCCGTCCAGCGCCGCAACAGCGCTCGCAGGCAGGCGAGCCGGCTTGGCACCCGGGTCAACAACCTCCCGTACTTGAGCCGGTGGCTGGTGCTCGCCACGCTCATCGGCATCATCGCCGGTCTAGGGGCAGTCGTCTTCTACGAGGCGCTGAGCATTGCCACCCACGGGTTCCTCGTCGACATGGCCGGGTACCACGTCCCTACACCGGCAGGCGAAGGGGGCGCCGCCGGGTCCGCGGGGTACTCGCGGCCCTGGGCCATCCCCTTGGTAGTCGTCCTCGGCGCGCTCGTCTCGGGGTGGCTGGTCTTTACCTGGGCACCCGAGGCCGAGGGGCACGGCACCGACTCCGCCATCGAGGCCGTGCACCACAACCCGAGAGGCATCCGCCTTAGGGCAGTGGTCGTCAAGATCGTGGCGTCTGCGTTCACCATTGGCTCTGGGGGTTCCGGGGGCAGGGAGGGCCCCACGGCTCAGATCAGCGCCGGGTTCGGGTCATTGCTCGCCAGGATGCTGGACCTCTCGCCAGAGGACGGCCGTATCGCCGTGAGCGTGGGCATCGGTTCGGGCATCGGAGCCATCTTCGGCGCTCCTCTTGGAGGCGCGGTGCTCGCATCAGACGTCGTATACCGCGACGACTTCGAGACCAGTGCCCTGATACCGGGGGTCTTCGCGTCCGTCGTGGCTTATGCCATTTTCGGGTTGTTCTTCGGCTACCACCACCTGTTCGCCGTCCCCGGCGGTTACCACTTCCATGCCGCAGCTCTCGCCTGGTTCGCGCTGCTGGGTGTAGTCGCCGGCGGAGTCGGCCTTTTGTACGCCAAGGTCTTCTATTTCGTCGGCGACCTTTCGGGGCGCCTTCCTATGAGCCGCAAGTTGCGCCCGGCCGTGGGCGCCTTATTGGTGGGGCTCATCGCTGTCGCCCTGCCTGAAACGCTGGGTACCGGCTACGGGTGGATCCAAAAAGGCCTTGTCGGCCAGATGGGCCACGTCTCGCTTTGGATTATCATCGCCCTGCCCTTCGTGCGCATCCTGGCCACGTCGTTGTCGATCGGGACCGGCGGTTCGGGTGGGGTCTTCGGGCCCGGTCTGGTGATCGGAGCGTTCACGGGCCTCGCTTTATGGAGAGTCCTCGGCCCTGGGATGCCCGGTCTGGGGCACTCACCGGCGGCTTTTGTCGTGGTGGGGATGATGAGCGTTTTCGGTGGGATCTCCCGGGCTCCCCTGGCCGTCATATTGATGGTCGCCGAGATGACCGGGGGCGTCGGCTTACTGGCGCCTGCGATGGTGGCCGTGGCCATATCCACGTTCATTGTGGCCAAGACCGACGACAGCATCTACCGGTCCCAACTGCGCACCAGAGCCGACCTGCCAGGTGCCAGGCTGCAGTCCGCCATGCCCCTACTGACCCGGCTCACTGTGGCCGGTGCCGCCCGCTCCCCGAAGGTCATGCTCATTCAGTCGATGCCGGCAGCGGAGGCTCTGGAGGAGCTGGCAACCGCCGGGGTGCCGGGGGCACCCGTCGTCGACGACAATGGGCTGTACGTGGGCGCTGTCGACAAACGCGCTCTGGAAGAGCTCGCCGCAACAGAGCCACGCGCTTCGTCGCAAAAGGTGGTCGACGCCACTGCGGCCACGATCTCTGCCGATGCCAACATGAGCAGCGCTCTCGAAGCACTGTCCCAGGCGGGCGGCCACTGGGTGACCGTGACCGGCGGGAGCCGCCAGGTGGTCGGCATACTGGCTTCCAGTGACGTAGTGCGCGCCTACCGCAGGGCCCTTTACGACAGCCTGGGCCAGCTCGCCCGCGCCGCTCCCAACACAGTCGGGGTAGAGCTGCGCATCAGCGACGCCTCGCCCGTGCGCGACGTGGCCATTCGCGACGCCCGCCTGCCGGCTGGTTGCATCATCGTGTCAGTTCAGCGCGGGAGCTCCCTGCTGTTCGCAGAGGGCGCCACTGTACTGAGAGACGGAGACATTCTGAGTGTGCTGGTGCCTTCGGGGCACGAGGACGAAGTGAGGGAGAGAGTCACTGGTGGTGCGGTGGCGCCCCACACCGGCCACATGCTCTGAGGCCGGGCTTGGGATGGCCCGCGCGCTCCCGGGGGCGTATTGGTTTGCGAGGTGGCAGACCGGCGGGCGAGGCTGGTCCGATGGCACAAAAGGCACAGGCCGCGCGGGGCATGCGCGATGTCGTCCCCCCGAGCGGAGCCCTACGCAGGCGCGTAGCCAACCAGATCCTCGATGTGTACGCCGGGTACGGGTTTGAGCTGATCGAGACACCGGCGCTCGAAGACCTGAGCGTGCTCCTGGGGAGCCAGGCCGGCGAAAATGAAAAGCTCGTGTTCAAGGTGCTCCAGCGGGGGGCGAAGCTCGATGAAGCGCTGGCAGCGGGCAGGGAACTGGCGGACATGGGGATGCGTTTCGACCTGACGGTGCCGCTGGCGCGGTTCGTGGCCAACCACCTGAACGACCTGCCGATGCCGTTCAAGGTGGCCCACATGGCGCCCGTATGGCGAGCGGAGCGGCCGCAAAAAGGTCGCTACCGCGAGTTCGTCCAGTGCGACATTGACATCGTGGGCGAACCCGGCGTCGCTGCCGAAGTCGAGCTGTGCCTGGCGACCCTCGACGCCTTGAGCGCCCTCGGGATCAGTGGCTGCACGGTCAGGTTGAACGACCGGCGCCTACTGCGAGCCATGGTGGACGAAGCCTTCGGGCCGGTAGCAGATCCGGCGCCAGTGTTCATAGCGCTCGACAAACTCGACAAGGTCGGCGCCGACGGAGTGGCCGCCGAGCTTGCGCATTACGGGCCGGACAAGGTTTCCCGGCTCCTCGAGCTTGCCGGTTCTGCGAGCCCGCGCGGCGGCCCCGACGACGTTGTCGCCGCCATGCAGACGACCATCGCCGCCATATCCGCTGCAGGCCACAGCGCCCGTTTCGATGCCACCCTCGTGAGGGGAATGGGCTATTACACAGGCCAAATCTTCGAGATCGAGCATCCCTCGGTCGGGTACTCCTTGGCAGGCGGAGGTCGCTACGACGGGATGACGGCCCGCTTCGGCGCGCCGGCTCTGCCGATGTGCGGTTTCTCTATAGGTTTTGAGCGGATCTGCGACCTGGTGGACGCTGCGTCACTGGCGACAGGCACCCGCAAGGTAGCCGTACTGTGCAATGAGGACGAGCTACTTCAACGGATGGAGCAGGCCCGAACAGCGCGTACAGGCCCAGGCCTCGCGCTAAGCCTGGTGCGACGCGCCCGCAATCCCCGTAAACAAACCGAGGATTTACAGCGCCTGGGTTACGAGGTGGTAGGCGCCACCGAGTTCTTCTCGGATGGCCGCGCATAGGCGGGAAGGCTGTTTTGGCTGCAATAGCTGTGTTGGCTACGGTTCAGTAGTACTGGCGCCAGTTGGCAACTGACGGGTGGTACTTGCCGGCTGGTCCTCTTCCAAAGAGCGCCAGGATATTGCCGGTCACCGCCTGCACCACGTGCGCCGGGCAAGCGGGGAGCGAGCCCTTGCATGGCCTGAGCGCGGGTATCCAACCGATGGTGCCCGTAGCGAGCACTCCCCCTCCGCCGCCGGGCCACGAGTAATAGGTCATATCGGCATAGGCGGCGTTACCCACTTGTGGGTGCACCGGCGAGTGGGCCAGCACTTCCACATTGGGGGGGTTAGGCGAGGATGGGTTGTACGAGTCGTAATCGCCTGCGATGACGCCGTCGAGCTTGTCGCCGTCCACCACCCCCGTCCCTGCGAACGGCCACGAGCCGGCGCCGGTCACCACCATCGGGTCGTCCAGCCCGTAACCCTCGTACGTATCACCGACAACCTGGCTGGGCGGCAGATCCGCCGGCGGCTGCGCCCAAGTGTCCCCGGTGGCGTCCTTTGGGTCGGTTGCATATATCGGGTCTATGAGG
>DASSZK010000307.1:0-4249 GCA_035702845.1 Acidimicrobiales bacterium | reverse complement strand
GTCCTTGTCGATTGCGGTGTTGTGGAGGCGCTCGTAGTCACCCGTGGCGTTGTTGCCACTGACGAGCCGGCTGTCCAGCCAGTTGTCAAACAGGTTGTAGGGGGTGAGACCGCTGTTGGACCAGTGCTCGGAGATCGAGAAGTCGCCGTCGGCGACGTCCTGGTTCCAAGCGTTGACAGACAAGCCCTGGAAGCTGGCGTTGATGCCCGCAGCCTTCAGTTCCTGAGCGGCGATGGAACCCACTTCGGCATAGTCGGTGTAAGCGGACGGGCTTACGAAGGTGACCGTTACCTCCTGGTTGCCCTTATAGAAGTAGCCACCCTTTAGCTTGTAACCGGCCTTCTCCAGGATGGAGCGGGCCTTGGCAACCTGGGAAGTCGGTGCGTTGGTCATGTTCTTGACCGGGCCGCTCCACGCCGCATAGGTCGGCAGGGTGAGGCCGGAAGCGTTGAGCACCGGGTTCTCCAAGCCGGCTTCACCTTCGTTGGCCAGCAGGGTCCGGTTGAGGGCGGCGCTGATGGCCTGGCGCACAGGCAGCTGGTTCGTAGGCCACTTGTTGAGGTTGACGTCGAAGGCGTTGGAGCTGGTCGGCGCTTCCCAGTAGCCGCGGGTAGAAGGCGACTTGGCTACGAAGTCCTTCTGCAAGCCGGGGATGAAGTTGCCGGTCCAGTCGATCTGGCCGCTGAAGAGAGCATTCAGAGCGCCGGTGTTAGAGGTGTAAACCGGGAAGTACACCTTTTGCACATGCGGCATCATGCTCTTCTGCCAGTAGTCCGAACGGGCGCTCAGGGTGAACCCTTCGGGCGTGAAGTTCGAGAGAGTGTACGGGCCGGTACCGACCGGGTTCGGGTCGGTGTACTTGCCCGGGTCGCCGACGCTGGACCAGATGTGCTCGGGGACAATGCCAGTCCCTGCAATGTTTTGCAGGTTGGCATACTGGGCGGTAGCAAAGGTCAGGGTGACCTTGTTACCGCTCGAGCTGACTCCCTTGATCTGAAGGCCGGACAGGTTGACGTCGGCGTACTTCTTAAGCATGTTGAAGGTGAACACGACATCGGCAGCACTAAAGGGCGTGCCGTCGCTCCACTTGACCCCGCTGCGGATCGTGAAGGTGATCGCCTTGCCACCGTTTGACCACTGGTAGCCGGTGGCCAGCCAGGGGTAGTACTTGGGCGGAGCGGCGATATCAAACTCGATGAGCGGTTCGTAGATGAGGCCGGTGGCACCCATCCCGAAAGGCGCCTGAGTCGTGGCGAACGGGTTGAAGTCCTGAGTGATGGTGGTCTCGGGGGAGCTTTCCATCACCAGTTCGGTGCTGTTGCCGCCGGCACTCGGCGCGGCGAACGAGGAACCGCCCGTCGCGACCACGACACCGGCAGCCATGACGCCGGATGTCGCCAGCGCAAGCAGTTTCCGATTGGCGGACGTTGTAAGTTTCATTTAGGTTCTGAACCCTCCTGAGGTAATGGGCCCCAATATGCGGTAGGCATGCCCCCCTACCCTTTCAGTGGCGCGCCACCTGGCTGCCCTCTGCCACCACGTCTGGCGCAGCTACGTCCAGGCGCCAGCAAGCAGCGCCGCGCTGGTCGGAGATACGCATAAGTGGTGGCGTCTGTTCACGGCACTTTTGCTCCGCAAACGGGCACCTTGGGTGGAACGGGCACGCTGAGACTATACGCCCCACGCCGTCGGCGTTGGTGGCGCCTCGTTTGCCGCCGCTCTTGAGGATGCTGCCCAAATTGTCTGGGTCCGGAGCGGACGAGACAAGAAGCTGGGTGTAGGGATGAGCGGGCCGCTGGGTGACTTCCTCCGCCGGCCCCCGTTCGACGATCTGACCGGCGTACATCACCAGGACTTCGTCGGCAAAGTAGCGAGCTGACGCTATGTCATGAGTTATGTAAAGCATTGCAAGCTGGAAGTTGCGACGCAGTTCGTCGAGGAGGTTGAGCATCTCCAGGCGGATCGAGACGTCGAGCATCGACACCGGCTCGTCAGCCAACAACACGCTGGGGCGTGCGGCGAGGGCCCGTGCGAACGACACCCGCTGGCGCTGGCCACCAGAAAGCTCGTGTGGGTACTTGGCCAAGAACTGCTGCGCCGGCGTCAGACGGACCTGCTCCATCAAAGCAACCAGCTCACCCTCCAACTGGCCCGCCGGTCGCTTTCCTTGGTGCAACAAGATAGGCCTGGTCAGGTGGTAACGGACGGTATGCACCGGGTTCAGCGAAGAGAACGGGTCTTGGAAAACCAACTGGACCTGGCTCTTGTACCGGCGGAAGGCTGCCCTGTTGTGCACGTCGACCGGCTTGCCCTCCAGTTTGATCGTGCCTGCGGTGGGCTTCTCTTGGCCGGCGAGGATCTTGGCGACGGTGGACTTTCCCGAGCCGCTCTCGCCCACAAGGGCTATTACTGCTCGGCGGTAAAGGTTGAACGACACGTCCCGGGCAGCAACCAAGATTTCATGCCTTCCGATCCGGTACTCCTTGCGCAGGTCCACGGCCTCCATGGCCAGCTCGCCCTTGTCAGACGCCGGCGAGGCTATTTCTCCGGGACCTGCCGGCCAGAAGTTGGAGTGCCCTGCCGGTTGTGCCAGTCCTGCGGTGCTCATTGCTCGCCTTCTCCCGCCGAAGCGATACCCTCGCCGCGTTCTTGCACGACTCTGCCCATATCGGGCTCCTCCTGCTCGATGGCCACCGTCGAACCCCACCGCGAACCAGCATCGGCGCCGGCACCCGCAAGCGCTGCGGCCATGCGCTCACCGTAGCCCTGGGAAGCGCCGGCGTTTTCGGCATCTGGGCGCCCCACTCCCCCGGGCGGCACCGGCGTCTCGGGCAACACGAAGGGACATGCGGTCACGTGCCCGGGATCGGGCGAGGTAGCGACATGCACAAGGCTCATGTCGATTTCGGTGCACTTCTCCGTGCCATAGGTGCAACGCGCCAGGAAAGGGCACCCGGGCGGCAATGACTTGAGATCCGGTGGCGATCCAGGGATGCCATGCAGGTCCCTTTTTGGGCCCCTCAGCGACGGGAACGAGTTGAGCAGGCCCTTGGTGTAAGGATGGGCGGGCTCGTGGTGGATCTGGTGCCCAGTCGCAACTTCGACCAGCTTGCCGGCGTACATGACGGCTACCCGATCGGCGAGCTCCAGTAGCAGCGAAAGATCGTGAGTGATGAACAGCACGGCAAAACCGAGCGTCTGCTTCAGCTCCACCACCTGAGCCAGGATGTCCCGCTGGACGACGACGTCAAGAGCTGTCGTGGGTTCGTCCATGATCACTATCTCGGGATCGGTGGCCAGCGCCATTGCGATCATCACCCTCTGGCGCATGCCCCCTGAGAGCTGATGCGGGTAGCTGCGCAGCCGTGACCGGGGGATGGAGACGAAATCCAACAACTGGGCGGCGCGGTCGTTGGCCTCGTCCTTGCCCAAGTTCATATGCGCCCTGATCACATCCACGAGTTGCGCCCGGACACTTAGCACGGGGTTCAGCGCGTTCATAGCGCTCTGGAACACGATGGCGATCTCACGCCAGCGCAGTTCCCGCAACTGTTCGTTCCGTTGGCGCACGATATCCACCGGATTAGCCATACGCCGCCCGCGGTAGGTAACGCTCCCCCCTGTCACGACTGCTGGTGTGCGCAGCAGCCGGCAGGCGCCGTAGGCGAGCGTCGACTTGCCCGAGCCGCTTTCGCCTGCCAGCCCTACGACCTCGCCGGGCATGAGCGACAGGTTTACCCTGTCGACCGCCTTCACATCTCCCGACAGGGTGCGGTAAACGACGGAGAAATCCTTGATCTCCAACACAGGTTCGGCAAGTGCGGGTGCGTCGCTCGCGACGCCGATGCCGGCTTGGCTTGTCACCTTAGGACGCCTCCTTCGCCGCCACCAGGAGCCTCAGCTGCACTGGCACTTGGTGCGGCGCGACCGGGTTGTTGGTCGCCGGCAAGCTCCGCCGGCCGTGCCACTGCTATACCGTTGGAGCTCCCGTTGGGTGCGAGCGAAGGCGCCGGAAGCGGCGCCAGGTTGACTGGCGTCGGGTCGGCTGGTGCCCATTTGACCCCAAGCCGGCGGGCGGCACCGGCATCGCGCAGGCGTGGGTTGCCTATTTCGTCTATCCCAAAGTTCAACAGCACCAACCCGGTGCCCATGAAGGCGATAGCCAAGCCGGGGGGGACGAACCACCACCATGCCCCGAGATTGAGGGCATCCTGGCTCTGGGACCAGTACAGCATCGTCCCCAGGCTCC
>DASSZK010000046.1:0-7115 GCA_035702845.1 Acidimicrobiales bacterium | reverse complement strand
GAAGCCGCTCACGACCTTCTTGTCTTTGAGCGCATAAACCGCCGGTATCGACTGCACCTGGAAGGTTGCCGCGCTGCGGGGGTTGGAGTCGACATCGATCTTGGCCAGCACGACCTCGCCCTCTCGCTCACCGACGACTTTTTCCAGGATCGGCCCGAGGGTGCGGCACGGGCCACACCACGACGCCCACAGGTCCACCACCACCGTTGCCTGGGTGGAGCGCTCCAGGATCTCGGCCTCGAACGTGGCGTCGGTTACGTCAATCGCTATTGTCATCGCTTCCTCCGTACTGGCGTGCCTCGCACGTACCTACCTTGCAGCGGTACTGCGAGGCCTCGCGTCAAATGCCTCGAAACCCGAGTGCCTCAAGCCTTGTCGCCCCTGTTAACAGCCTCCGGCAGGCCCGGCATTCCCGGCGCGTCCCTGCAGGTCGCTAGATTCCCCGAGAGAGGCGGCACCACCGGCCACGGGCCCTTTAGCCTGGCAGCAAGGCACCTACATCCTCGCGGCCCCGACCTCTAAGGAGCGACATTGACGTTCGCCACCATCAAGAGCTGGCCTCGCCTCGACCGCCCGGTCCTGGTCGTGGGCCTGGAAGGTTGGGTCGACGCCGGTTTCGCCGCCGCCACGGCCGTCAACGCTCTGCTCGAATCGGTGAAGCACGACCTCGTGGCCATCTACGACGCCGATGCTTTGTTGGACCAGCGCTCCCGGCGCCCCATGCTGCGCTTCACCAACGGTGTTCACGGCTCTTTGACCTGGCCAGAGCTACGGCTTTTCTCCGCTACCGAGACAGGGGGTCGCAGCCTGCTGGTGCTCGCGGGGCCCGAACCGGACTTCCACTGGAGGGAATGGACGGCCGAGACGATCGCCCTGGCCACGCGGCTCGAAGTCGAGATGGTGGTCGGGCTGGGAGCTTTCCCCGCACCCGTCCCCCATACCCGGCCGGTGCGCTTGGCCGCCACTGCCAGCACAGCTGAGCTGGCCGGACGCGTCGGTTACCTCCCGGCGACCATGGAGGTGCCCGCCGGCGCTCAAGCCGTGCTCGAGGTGTCCTTCGGCGAGGCGGGTATCCCGGCGGTGGGGGTGTGGGCCCGCGTGCCGCACTACGTCGCCGGATCGCCTTACCCGGCCGCGGCCGCAGCCCTCCTCGACGAGCTTGGAGAGCTCACCGGCCTGAGCATCGGCACCGAAGCACTGCACCAGGCGGGCAAAGGCGCCCGAGAGCAGATAGAGACACTGATCGCCGCCAGCGAGGAGCACTCGGCCATGGTGCGCCAGCTGGAGGGCCAGTACGACGCCGAGCTGGGTTTGTCAGCCACGGAGTTCTCCAACCTCCCGACCGGGGACGAGCTTGCCGCTGAGCTGGAAAGGTTCCTGCGCGGCGAGGGCCGCTGAGCGCCGTGACGACACTCGCCTAAACGACGACACTCGCCTAAACGACGATGCCTGCCTAAACAACGATGTTGACAAGCGCCGGCGGCCGGGCGATGACCCTCGCCGGCTCCCGGCCAGCCAGGGCAGCGGCAACCTTGGGGCTGGCCAGAGCGGCAGCAGTCACTTCGCCTTCGGTCGCCGAGGCGGCCACCTCGACTTTGTCCCGCAGTTTGCCGTTCACCTGTACGACCAACACGACAGTGTCCTCGGCCAGCAGCTCCGGATCGGCAACCGGCCAGCGCTGCGCATGCACGCGAGCTCCCTGCCCGCGCCGGCGCTCCCATAGCTCGGCTGTCATATGCGGGGCACAGGGGGCCAGCAGTAGCAACAGGGTGTCGATGGACTCGTCGAGGGTCTCGGCCCGAGCGCCTTCGGGGGTCTGCGCGTAGCGGTAGAGCACGTTGGTGTGCTCGCGCATAGCAGCTATGGCCGTGTTGTACGACCAGCGCTCGAACTCACGGGTGACTCTGTCGACGAGCTTGTGCGTCGCTTTTACGATGTCGAGGTCGGCCAGTGACGGTTGGCGTGACACGCCAGGGGTACCGGCGGCTTCCGCGGCGCCCAGGCGCCACACCCGGTCGAGGAAGTGGCGGCACCCCTCGATGACCGTGTCGGTCTGATCGGTCCAGTCAAAGTCGTCAGCCGGCGGCCCCACGAAGAGGTGGAAGATGCGCAGGGCGTCCGCACCGACAGTGTCGAAGTACTTCTCCGGCGCGATCAGGTTGCCCTTGGACTTGGACATCTTGGTGCCGTCCATGCGGATCATCCCCTGGGTGAACAGCCGGCGGAACGGTTCTTTGAGCTCCGCCGGGCCCAAGCCCAGATCTCCGAGCGCCCTTGTGTAGAAGCGGGCGTACAGCAAGTGCAAGATGGCGTGCTCGATCCCGCCTATGTACTGGTCCACGGGCATCCAATGGCGTGCCGCTTCCAGGTCTACGGGCACGTCGGTCGTCCACGGGTTGCAAAAGCGCAAGAAGTACCAGGAAGAGTCGACGAAGGTATCCATTGTGTCGGTTTCTCGTTGCGCCGGGCCCCCGCACGTGGGGCACGTGGTGTTCAAGAACTCGCTGTGGCTGCGCAGAGGGGACTCGCCAGTCGGGGCGAACTCGACATCGTCGGGTAAGAGCACCGGCAACTGGTCCTCAGGCAGGGCAACGATCCCGTCCTTGTCGCAGTAAACGACGGGGATCGGGCACCCCCAGTAACGCTGGCGGCTGACAAGCCAGTCGCGCAGGCGGTACTGCACCATGCGCTTGCCGATACCTTCCGACTCCAGCCACTCGATGGCCTTGGCCTTGGCCTCAGAGGTGTTCTGTGCCCCGTCCAACCATTGGCTGTTGACCCGAGGCCCGTCGCCTGTATAAGCCTCGCCTTCCCAGCCCTCGGGGGGCTGGACCGTGCGGATTATGGGAAGGCCGTAGGCGGTGGCGAAGTCCCAGTCCCGCTGGTCCTCGGCAGGTACGGCCATGATGGCACCCGTGCCGTAGCCCATCAGTACGTAGTCGGCGAGGTAGATCGGGACCTGCTTGCCGGTGAAAGGATTTACTGCATAAGAACCGGTGAAGATCCCTCGCTTGTCCAGCGCGCCCTCAGAGGATTGTCGCTCTATCTCGGGCTCTTGACGAACGCGCTCCACGAACGCCTCGACGGCATCCCGTTGCTCTGGCGTGGTCAGTTCGGGCACCAAGGGGTGCTCGGGCGCAAGCACGACAAAGGTCATGCCGAACGCCGTGTCCGGGCGGGTGGTGAACACTTCGATCTTCGCCCCTGAACCGGCGACCTCCATGTGAAACTGGGCGCCTTCGGACCGGCCGATCCAGTTGCGCTGCATCACCTTCACGCGTTCGGGCCAGTCGAGCAGTTCGAGGTCCGCCAGCATGTCGTCGGCGTACGCCGTGATGCGGAAAAACCACTGCTCCAGGTCCTTTTTTTCGACCAGGTCGCCACTGCGCTCGCAGGTGCCATCTGCGAGTACTTGCTCATTGGCGAGAACCGTATTGCAGCCGGGGCACCAGTTGACCGGTGCTTTTTTGCGGTACGCGAGGCCGGCGTCGAAGAAGCGGCGAAAGATCACCTGGTTGAACTTCATGTAGTGCGGGTCGTGGCTGCGCACCAGGCGGCGCCAGTCGTAGCCCGCTCCCAGGCGGTGCAGGGAGCTCATCAGCTCGGCGATGCGGGCGTCGGTGAAAGGGCGCGGGTGGCTCTTCAACTTGATGGCGGCGTTCTCCGCCGGCAAGCCGAAGCTGTCAAAGCCGATCGGGCTCAGTACTGAATAGCCCTGCATGGTGCGCCACCTCACGTTGAGGTCGCCAAAGGTGTAGTTGCGTACGTGGCCCTGGTGGGCGGGACCGCTGGGGTAGGGGTACATGCAGAGCACGTAGAACTTGGGACGCGGGTCCTCGTTGCTTACCTCGTAGGCGTGCTCCTGCTCCCAGCAGCCTTGCCAGCGGGCTTCGACCTCCTGGGCGTCGTACGCGTAATTCATGGGATTAGAGGCTAGTGGGCCAGCCGACCAGGCATTCCGCGTTTACACCGCGGACGCCGCCGACGCTTCATGTGGCACTGGGGTGCGGAGACGTCCGTAAGCGGTTTCGGCGGGGGCCCGGTCTGTTGTACGTTGCCTGGTGTGGCAGAGGCGACTACGACGATAACGATCGGTGTTGGGTCGCAGCGTTTCGAGGTAGCGGAGGGCGACGAACTGACCTTTGGCCGCTCCCAGCGCAACACCATCTGCCTCGATCCCGCCGACCTAGGCATCTCGCGGATCGCCGGTGCGCTCGAAAACGACGCGGGCGTGTGGTGGCTGGTCAACCGTAGCGGCGTACGCCCGCTCGAGGTGGTCGATGACGTCGGCATCCGCACCGTGTTGCCGCCCGGCCGGCGGGTGGCCGTCACCGGTCCGATCACGGTCATCGTGGAGGGCGCCACCAGGCGCCACGCCCTGACGGTCGACCTTTCCCCCGAGGCGATGGAGGAGCTGGCCAAAGGCCCTTTCCCCGCCGTCCAGATGGAGGGGAACCCGACCCGGGCCGCCGGCGACGTGGCGATCACGTCAGCGGACAAGCTCGCGTTGGTGGCGCTCTTCGCCGGCTACCTGGAGCCGTTCCCTCGCTACGACCCCCACCCCAAGAGCTATGCCGACGCCGCCGCCCGCCTCAACTGGCCCCGCACCACGCTCGTCAAGCGGGTGGAGTACCTACGTACGCGCCTTACCAATGCCGGGGTGCCGAACCTGCTCGGTGACAACGCCCTCCAGCACCTGGCGGAGTGGGCGCTGGCTACGGGGTTGATCAGCCGGGCTGACCTGGCGCTGCTGCCCCCGAAGTAGCTGCGGGCGCTGCGGCTTGCAACCGCGAACGGTGGGCACTTCCCCCTCCCGCCAGGGGGAAGAGCCCACGGTTCGGGTTGCCGGCTTTGACGAGGCACACTCTTACGATCGAGCGGCCGTGACCTGCACTCCGACTTCGCCGGAGTCGGGGCGTCCGGCCGCCGTGCCCTTGAGAACGAGGCTGGCCCACCCGGTCGGGGCCGAAGCGGGGACTGTCACGTCGATTTCCAGGTCTCCGTGGCGGTCCGCGTGTACCACCTGCAGAAGCTTTGGTAAGGCGGCGACGAAGGTCACAGAAACCGCGGATCCGGGTTGGAAGCCCCCGGCGCTCACCTTTACGTCGGAGCCTGCTGGTACTGACCACCTACTGGCCGTCGGCACGGCTTGCCCCTGGGGGGTTGGGGAAGCTGCGGCGGTGTAGGACACAGAGAAACTCCCACTCAGGTTGGACAAGACCGTAGCGAGAAGTACGAGAGCTGTAAGGGGGGCAACAACCCGCCGTACCCACCGCGTCACCACTGCTTGTGTTGGCCTTGGGTGGTCAGTACCTGGCACTCCAGGGGTATCGACCACTCACAGTGGTGATTGATTTCGGTTTTGCCAAGTTGCGCGAAAAGCGCGTTCAGCGTCTATCGGCACCGTCTTCCCCGACCTGAGCAACCGGGGCGCCGGCATGGCGCCGGCGAGCACGCCGCTGCTTGGGGTCGAGGTGCGCCGCGGTCCCGCTGGCGAGGGCGACTCCCAGTTCTGCTAATCTCGGCGGGTACATCTGGGGGCGTAGCTCAGTTGGTAGAGCGCTTGCATGGCATGCAAGAGGTTCGTGGGTTCGATTCCCATCGCCTCCACCAAAGTGTCCGTATGAGAACTCTGCACCTCCGCAACGCGGCGGCTGCAGCCGCCGGCGCCGCCCACAGGGTCTACCCCTGGGGCGGTTTCTTCTTGGGCGAGCTCATGGTGGACCCGGGCTGGTACGAGGCGTGAGAGCAGGTTGTCGAAGGGCTCGTTGTAGTCCATTCGGACGGTCCGCTCTCGGGTCTCCTCGTCCTCGTCGATGTAGATCTTGGCGAAGAACGCCTGGTTGAAGAGCCGCCTGATGTCGTCGGACGCTGCCAGGTAGGCAGCGTGGCAGTCCCGGGTCAGGTCGAGCGTGTCAGCGAGTGTCGCTCGTGCCTGCTCGTAGTTCGCGTCCGCTTCTGAGAGGCCTTCCTGGATCCTCATGAGCTGCGTGCCGATGCGGTCCTGCTCCGTCTTCAGGAGATCGAGAGGGACGGCACCGGCGTAGTGCGCATCGAGAAGCTTCTGGCGTTGGGCGTTCAGCTCGATCCGCTTCCGCTCCATCTGCTGCCGCTCGCCGGCAGCGGCTGCTTGCAGGCTGTCGAAGTCCTCCAGGACGAGTTCCTCGATGTCGTCCCGTAGCTGGGGGGAGAGGGCGATGGTGCGGTACTCGTCCTCGATGAGCTCCTCGATGAGGCTGATCGGCATGGCTTGGCGCTGGCAGTCTGTAGTCCGTCGTGACCGGCCGGAGCAGATGAGGTAGGGGTACTCGGTGCCCCACTTGTTGCGGGCGGTGGTGACCATGAGCCGAGACCCGCAGCTGCCGCAGTACACGCTGCCGCGCAGGTAGTGCTGGTTGGTCCGCTGGTGGGTGCCGGCGGTGTTGTGGGCGGTGAGGAGGTCTTGTACCTGTTGCCAGGTCTGGGGGTCGACGAGCGGTTCGTGGAGTCCCGGGTAGATGACGCCTCGGTAGTGGATCTCCCCCTTGTAGTAGGGGTGGCGGAGCATTCGGTGCAGGGCGTTCACGTTGAGGGGCTTGCTGGGCCACTTCGGGGTGGCCCGGGTCGCCAGTCCTCGGTCTGTGAGCTCTTCGACCAGCGTGCTGAGGGTCGCGTCGCCTTCGGCGTAGCGGAAGAAGGCCCAGGTGACCAGGTGGGCGCGTGCCGGGTCGATCTCGACCGTGCGGTTGACCCGGCCCAGCTCGTCGGTGACGTGGACGTTCTTGTACCCGAGCGGGGCCCTGGTGACGGTGCCACCGAGGCTGGCCTTCTGGACCAGCCCCTTGGTGACTTCGTTGGCGAGGTTGCGGGAGTAGAACTCAGCGATGCTGCTCATGATCCCGTGCATGAGCATCCCGGAGGGGGTCTCGTCGATGTTCTCGCTGGTGCTGACCAGGGTGACCCCGGCCTGCTTGAGGGCGAAGTGGATGGCGACGTCGTCGGCTCGGGACCGTGCCAACCGGTCGAGCTTGTGGACGATGCAGTAGTTCACCGGGTTCTCCCGGACGTAGGCGAGCATGCGCTGCAGCTCGGGTCGCTTGGCTGAGGTAGCGGACTCGCCGGCGTCGACGAACTCC
>DASSZK010000395.1:0-8840 GCA_035702845.1 Acidimicrobiales bacterium | reverse complement strand
AGAGAGCACCCCGGCCAAGGCGACCAGGAAACCGGCAACCCTGCGGGCCCGGCGGTGCGGCGGGGTAGCGGCCATGGCAGGCGGCCAGTAGGGGCCGTTCGGGTAGGCAGCCCTCACCGCTGGCGCCGGCTTGCCGCTGCGCCACCCGGGCGAGCGGCCGGGCCAGCGCGCCAGCAAGCGTTCGGGCCACGTCGAGCCCGCCAGCAGCGAACGGTCGTAAAGGAGCCGGGCGTGCACGTCGTTGCCCGCCTCGATCTCGACCCAGCCCGCCCGCCTTGCCGAAAGAAATGGGGACGGGAGGCCGAGCACGCCGAGGCGGCAGGGGTGCTCGCTGGTCACGTCACCACACCCCCCGGGAGCGGCGAAAAAGCCGCGGCCGACCCGGGACAGCTCAGCGCGCCGGGTACCGCCCACCACGGACCCCACGAAGCCCTCCGACACGAGTTCCCTGGCGTGAGCGCGTGCGGCCAGGTTGATGTCCGCAGGTTGCGCTGATTGCCCTGAGAAGGCGAGCCAGATCTGGCGGACCGAGATTGCGGCCAGGCCTAGCACCAAAGCGAGCTCCAGGGCGGCTGCGGCGAGCGCCGTGGCCAAAAGTGCGCCGACAACGCTGTGCGCCGGGTGCCAGAAGGCAACCGGGAGGCGCGCCGCCAATGCGACGGCAACAGGGAGCAACAACAGCCACGCCCGCCGCCCAAATTGGCGGTAGACCAGGCGCGAGGCGACGAAACGAGCGCTTGCCTGGGGGTCGTCCAACAAAGCGAGGCCGTCCAGCCACGAGCTCCCGGGTTTGCGCCCCCGCCGTCGCCCTCCTGAGCCGGGCGCCCTGCCCGCCAGTGGCTGAGCCGGCGCCCTGCCCGCCAGCGCCTGAGCCGGCGCCTTGGCCGCCAGGGCCGGGTTGGCGCCGGCTGCCGGGCCTGCTCCGGCCGCACCGGCTCCGGCCTGGAATGCTCCTACCGGGCGTCCTCCTGCTCCCAGGCCGGTCTCGCGGCTTTCCGGCTCGACTCGGATCCGTTGGGTACCTGCCGCCGTGTCCACGTCGAGCACCACTGCGCCGGCGCATGACGCGCCAGTGGCCGCTCCGACGACTTCGGCGGCCAGCGTCGAACAGGTCAGCCAGCTGTCAGTACCGCCGGGCAGCACTACGACCCGGCGCCCGGGCCCGGCAGCGAACTCCGCCAGAGCGTCGCGCAGATGGAGGTGTGCTCCCAGGGCGGCGCTCGCTCCCGCCGGTGTCGGTTCACAGGCGAGCAAGCCGCCGGCAACGATGACCATGCCCGGGCCTGTCCATGCCCGGATGGCGCGGGCCAACTCGTTTGCCGCCGCCAGCGACGCATCGGAAGCCTCTTCAGTCAAACCGACATCGCTGACGACCAGAGCGCGGGCGCCCAAAGGTAGCGCCAGCACGAGGTCGTCCGTCACCCACCTATTCTGGCCCCATGGAGGGCGCGTACCGTGTTGTTGAGCCGCGCCTGGCGGAGCCAGATCTGCGAGGCCCAGGCCCAGGGCCCTCAAACGTACGAAGCCAAGACGTACGAAGCCCAGCCGTACGAAGCCCGGACGTACTAAGCCCGGACGTACGAGGCGACCTGTCGTGGACGTGGCGGGACGGCCCCCGTACGGGCAACGGGGTCGTGTTCGACCTGGACGGGGTCCTCTCGGATGCGGCCGCACGCCAGCACCTGTTGCGTGGGCCCAGGCCGGACTGGGAGGCCTTTTTTGATGCTTCGGGTGACGATCCCCTGGTGGAGGAGGTCGCTGTCCTGCTCGGCCTGCTCAACACCGATCTCTGCATCGTGTTGCTGACCGCTCGCCCAGGGCGGGTGCGCGAGAGCACCGTGGGCTGGCTGGGCCGGCATGGCTTGCGCTGGGATCTGTTGCTTATGCGCCCGTCGGGCGATCACCGGCCCGCTCGGGTGTTCAAACAGGCGGCTGTGCGCGCCCTACGCGCCGAAGGCCTGCGCCCGCTGCTGTGCTTCGAGGACGACCAGCGCAATGTCGAGATGTTCCGCGCTGAGGGAGTTCCCTGCGTTTACGTCCACTCGGGCTATTACCAGTAGCGAAGTGTGACTTTGGTTACGTGTTCCCGTCGAGGGCGTGGCCCTGGGCACAAAGGTCAGCCGTTCAGCGTTCTCTTATAGGCCAGACGTATCGTCGGTAACAGAGGTGCACGTACGACATGCGAAACAACATCAAAACCGCAGTGCTACTGGCTCTACTGGGAGCGCTTTGCCTGGGGATCGGGGCCTTCTGGGGCCGTAGCGGTCTGATCATCGGCCTGGTGATCGGCCTGGTCTTCGTCGGAGGCTCCTACTGGTTCTCCGACACCATTGCCATCAAGGCCGCCCGGGCGGTGCCCGTGTCCGAGGCGCAGATGCCTCAGTACTACGAGATCGTGCGGGATCTGACCACCCGCGCCGGCATGCCCATGCCCAAGCTGTACGTCTCCCCGGCGGCCCAGCCCAATGCATTTGCCACGGGACGCAACCCGCACCACGCCGCGGTCGCTGTCACGCAGGGGATCTTGCAGATCTGCACGTGGAACGAGCTGCGGGGGGTCCTCGCCCACGAGATCAGCCACGTGAAGAACCGCGACATCCTCACCTCCTCCGTGGCTGCCTCGATCGCCATGGGCATCACGTTCCTGGCTCGCATGGCTGCGTGGAGCGGGCTGTTCTTCGGTGGTGGCGGCGGTGGCCGGCGCAACAACGACGAAAACATCTTCGGCCTGCTCGCCATGATGATCTTTGCCCCCCTAGCCGCCACCATGCTCCAGCTGGCGTTATCCCGTAGCCGCGAGTACGAGGCGGATCGTGACGGAGCCCGCTTGATCGGCGACGGCGAGCCGCTCGCCTCGGCGCTCGCCAAGTTGGAAATGGCCTCCGGGCGCGTACCCATGGCTGTGCCGAGGGAGATGGCGGCCATGTACATCGTCAACCCGTTGAAGGGCCGGCGGGTCAGCTTCTCCAACTGGTTCAGCGACCACCCGCCCACCGAGCAGCGCATTGCTCGCCTGCGCTCGGGGGAGTGGGCCAAGCGGTTCTAGCTCCGCCTTATCTGGTAGTACTTCCTACGGGAAACCGGGAGGTTCAACTACCCAGTCTGATGCAGGTGTGTTCGCAATTAGCCGATCTCGCTACCTTGGTTACTGGTCCGTCTGCCCACCACGTGAAATGGGCGGCCAAATAACTCAGCGGCCACCAAAGCTTTGAGCTCGTAGATCCGTTGGGCACAGCGACGATCTATTATTTGCTGGCTCGGGGTTGCAGGGCGAGCAGGTAGAACCGTAAGGGGCTGAGAGGTACGCCAGTGACGGGCAGGTTCGCCGACAACTACGACGAAGTCTTAGAGGCGATCATGCTGCGTGCCGTGAGCCTGGCCGTCACGGGCCACAACGGCGTCGTCAGTGCGGCCACCTTCGCCGAGGCGTACCTTGCCCACAGCGAGGACCACCCGCCTCGCCTCGGCTCGGGAGCTTTCGACCATACCGCCCGGCGCGTCCTCGCTTCGGTCGGCGGGTGGGCAGCGGATGCTGGGCGCCTGGCGACCGCCGACGACCTGGTCGTTGCTTTGCTCCTCCAGGGCGACCCGGCTGCTCTTGGCCTCCTGGTCGGAGCTGGTCTTGATCTACAACAATTGGACGCCGTAAGTCGGGAGCGCTCCGGCTTGCACGGGCCCGTGCTTGTCGAACCCGATATCGATGTCGGGCTGGTCGTGACGAACCGGAGCTACCCGATCACGGGTAAGGCTTTGATGTCACGAGCGGGCGGAAGGCGCCACATCTACTGCCGACCCTCTCTCCAGCGGGCCTTGGCGGTGGTCTTGAGGCGTCACGAAGCCAAAGTAAAACCCCGGTGACCGTTCGAAGATGTCAATGCCTGTGCGCTTGGGTTCGGTCAGCCTTGAAGCTTCCTAGCCTGGAGTGAAGTCGGGGCGAGAGCCTCAACAAGTGACAATGACGACGCCGGGATCAAGGCGTCGCAGGTCACCAGCGTCGCTGGTGACGACTAGGCCGTCTACGGCCCGCGTCAGTACCACGACCGACGCATCGACGATGTCGGCTGTGCCCGTGGCTCCGCACAATTGCCCAGCGGCTCGGGCGTTATCCCCGTCGAGCGGGTCAATGGTCACGCCTACAGCAGCGACAACCCGAGCCAGGCGGACCTGTCGAGCAGGGTTGCGCAAAGCCTGGGCCAGGGCACCGGCCGGTACGTGCACTTCGTCAGCCAATTCCAGCAGCCGGATAATGCGCCGGTCGCCGCGGTCTATGGCAATCAGGGCGCCGGCGTCCAGGACTACAGGCCGAGGACGCTTCGAGCCCACGCTGTCTCCTCATCCGTCGCGGGACCTAGTTCTGCGCGGATGCCGGCGAGGACATACTCCAGCCGCTCACGCCTGGCGCGATCGGTCATCGCACGGGCTACCCACTCGCTCAGTGACGGCGACTGACCAGCGGCCACCGCCGCCTCGGCCGCTTGGACGACCCTCTCTTCGACTGTAACCGTCACCCGTCTGCGCATACTTTCAGCATACTGGGTATGCGTAATGTATGCGGCCTCACAATAGCTCTTGTACTACCTCAATCTCGAAAGTTCTCGAACTGGAGAGGGATGCCGAAGTCTTGTTCCCTCAGGGCGGCAATCGTGGCTTGGAGGTCGTCACGCTTCTTACCGGTGACCCGCACCTGGTCGCCCTGCGTTGACGACGAGACGCCCTTGGGAGCGTTGTCCTTGATGAACTTGTTGATGGCCTTGGCTTGATCAGAGTTGATGCCGGCCGTTAGCGTGACCACTTGACGGGCCGAGCCCTTGCTGGCTTCCTCGACCTTGCCGTAGTCGAGGGCCTTCAAGGAGATCTTGCGCCGTACGAGCTTCTCCTCGATCACCTGTGCGACGGCGCGAAGCCGGTCCTCCGTTGAGGACCGCAGCGTCAGCTCTTGACCGGAGAGCTCCGCACTCGACCCGGTCCCCTTGAAGTCAAAGCGGGTCTCGAGCTCGCGACTTGCCTGGTCAACGGCGTTGCGGACCTCCTGCATGTCTACCTGGGAGACGACGTCAAACGTGGGCATGCGCAACACGCTAGCCTTAGTGGCTCGGAGGGCTGTGCCCTCCTATGGGTCGGTGCCCGAGCGGACAATGGGAGCAGACTGTAAATCTGCCGGCTAGCGCCTACGGAGGTTCGAATCCTTCCCGGCCCACACCTCCTGACCAGCCCCTTTACTGAGCCGGTCTCCTGAGTACCTCCTGGTACCCTCGTCTGTGCAACTTTTGTGCAACAACCGGTCTGTGCAACTCAGTTGTGCAACTCGTCTGTGCAACAGGGAGTGCAACTGACCCTCTGACGAGGAGAGGACTATGAAGGGCACCATCGTCGAGCGGTCGCCTGGCCGCTGGCTCGTACGGGTCTTCGCGGGCCGGGGCTCGGATGGTCGGACTCGCCACGTCAACCGGACCGTCTCCGGTAACAAGCGCGAGGCGCAGAGGGCGCTTGCTCAGCTGGTCTCCGAGGTCTCGCAGGGCAAGCACGTAGCGGCGCGTCCTATGACGCTGGCGGAGCTGGTGGAGCGCTGGCTGGAGGACATCGGTCCGCAGCGGACGCCGCGAACGATCCACGAGTACCGCCGGCTGGCTGCCCATGACGTGCTGCCCGCTCTCGGGACAAAGCGCATCGACAAGTTGACCCCGCGCGAGATCGATTCGTTCTACCGCTCCCTGCTCGAGCGGGGCCTGTCACCATCCTCCGTCCGGCGCAACCACGCACTCCTGCACGCTTCTCTCGGGAGGGCCGTCAAGTGGGGGCTCCTCGGCACGAACCCGGCCGACAGGGCCAGCCCGCCAAGTGCGAGGCCTACCCCGGCGGAGGCGCCGGCAGTAGATGACGTCGTCCGGCTGGTCGAGGCGGCAAGGGCCAAAGGTGACGGGTTGTTGGCAACCGCCATCGCGCTCGCAGCCGTGACCGGCATGCGTCGTGGCGAGCTCTGCGCGCTCCGGTGGGCGGACATCGACATCGAGCAAGGGTTGCTGCGGGTGAGCAGGTCGCTGACCACCCGAGGCGACAAGCGATGGGAAGGCGACACCAAGACCCATCAGCACCGGGACGTGGCTCTAGACACCGGGACGCTGGGCCTCCTCGAGCTTCGGCGCTGTGCCCAGGAAGACTACGCCGCTCAGGTCGGGACTCGGCTCGTGGCTAACCCGTACGTCCTGTCAGCTCACGCCGACGGTTCGGCACCCTTCCTGCCCGACACCCTCGGGCGCAACTACTGGCGGTTGGCGCGGGCGAACGGCGTCCGCACTCGGTTCCACGACCTCCGGCACTTCGCCGCCACCCAGGCGATCGCGGCTGGCATCGATGTCCGAACGGTCGCAGGTCGGCTCGGGCACGCTGACCCGGCCATAACGCTTCGGGTCTACTCCCACGTGCTGGCCGAGCGTGACAAAGCGGTTGCTGACCTGCTGGGGGGTCTTGTGCTGGGCCGAAGCCATGCCGGTTGATGCTCTTTCGTGCCGAGTTCTTTGCGGAATTCGGAACGCGCTGCCTAGGAGTCGGCTCAGGGTCGTGTGCTCTGATGCTCGCAAGGGCTTCAGTGGACCCCTGGCGTCAGCGCCACTGACTGCGATTGGCCGAATTGGGCTTGGATGGGGCCGCAATGTTGGAGTAAATGTTGAGCCAAAGGACGCCCCGATAGCGGTGACTGCGCGTCGCGTTGGACCCACTGCTAATCGGGCCTGCGAACGTCCATGCCGATGGCGGGAGTGCCCTGAACACGCAATTTGCGACTCGGGACATGGGTCATCGGGGATGAGCCAATAGACCTCCGGCGTGGCGGCGGTTCAGGCACGGCGGCCGTCGCCGTCCTGGAGGCGCACGTTGAGGCCGCGGGCTTCTGCACCACGAGGTAGCTAGGGCTCGGCAGGCGGTCGATTCCCTGGACGGTCGTCCGATGTGAACGGGACCCGGATGCCGCGTAGGTGGGCTATCGTCACGCGAATGCAGCTGCGTTACATCACAGTTGAGAACGTTCTTAGCTTCGGCAGCTCCCAGAGGCTCGGCTTCTTCGGCCCGGTTGCGGCGCTGATCGGTCACAACAACGCGGGCAAATCGAATGTCTTCAAGGCGCTGAACTTCATGCTTCGTTGGCATGGTCAGCGAAACATGCCCGCTAACGCCGAACTGGAGAAGCTTTGGCATGCCGGCGACACCAGCCGAAGGGCAAAGGTGACCGTTGAGATCGCAAGTCGAAGAGAGGAGTGGTCCGAAATAGCATTGTCGAGCGGCCTCGACTACCGGCGCGCTTTGACGCTTGGAGTGACGTTCAACCCTACCCCTGGAGGCGGAGCTTCAGTTATCCCGTGGCAACCGCAGCCGGAGAAAGCGAAGAACCCGAGCGAAGTCTATGTTGGTCTTGCGAGCAGGGTGCTCGCCCTCGCTCCGCAACTTCAGCTCTTCGATGACCTTCCTCAGCAACATCAACTCAACCCAGGCACGAGATGGACTGGACAGGGATTTAAGTCCTGGCTGAACGCCCTCGACCATGGCCGCACCATGGGCGATCAAGCCCGTGCTATGGCGTTCCGCGAAGATATCCGGAAGGTTGCTGGCATGGAGAAGCTCCAGATCAGCGCTCACGTAGGCGAGCACAATCTTCTCGATGTCCTGGTTCACGACGAGGGAGCTTTCCGAGCCTCGATCGAAGACTGCGGCACTGGTGTCCAGGTGGTTGTCCTGGCCCTTAGTGCCCTTCATCGCTCCCCTGGGCTAGTCGTCCTCCTGGACGACCCTGAGGCTCATCTTCACCCAGCCGCACAGACGACCTTTGCGAAAGTCCTGGCAGAACGTGCGCGGACCACAGGTGGTCAGGTCATCTTCGCAACGCATTCCCCAGCCATCCTAGATGCCGTTCCTGACAACCAGGTCTTCGAGGTAGTCAGGGAGGCGACCGGGGTGTCTCAGGTGCATCGTCTGCGAGGGCGGCCACACGTCATGGATAGCTTTCGTGACTTGGGGTACCGCCCCTCCCTTTTGCGCATGGCCGACGCCGTGCTTCTATTGGAAGGACCCACCGACCAAGCGGCCGTGCGTGCCTGGTGGAAGACTTTATACGGCGAGGAACCCGAGCCCCGGGTCGCTCTGTTGCCAATCGGTGGCGACTGCATCCGCCACCTCGAACGGGGCGCACTTGCCGCCTTAGGCCGTCGATGTTTTGCGATGCTCGACAGCGACCGTGACAGCGAGGCTGCCAAACCTAAGCCCAGTGCTGTAACCTTCAAGGCTCGCATGGAGGGTATCGTTGAGACGCACATCCTTGAGAGACGTGAACTCGAGAATTATTTCACTGCAAAAGCGGTGCAGAAAGCCCACGGCTTCGTCACTGCTGTGACCTTTGGTTACTTCGACAATGTTGCTAGAACCGTCCCGAACTTTTCGAAAGGTCGAGCTGGCGCGATAGCGGCGGCGATGCCCGTGCGCGATATCCCAGGAGAGATACGCAACCTGCTCGACGACGTCCGTCTCGCCGCCAGCGCCCCGTCCGTCGATAAACTTAGATAAGAGGGTCCGTCACCGGCAACACGAGCAGCGGGCTTCCAGCATCCGACAACCGGGCGCATTGGGAGCCGGGACTTCCTCGGCGACCATGGCTAAGTTTAAGGTACCATGTCGTATAAGGCCTCGGCTGCTGATTAGCTCCAGCTAAATTTGGTCGGAACCAAGTCACCCTGCGTATGGTCAAACCGCAACTGATCAACTGCTCAGAAGGAAACCGCGAAAGCCGCGGCCCCTAGTATCGCTCCCCATACAATAAGCCGTGTTGCTTGTCGGAAGACCGTGACTCGTGCCGC
>DASSZK010000370.1:0-5260 GCA_035702845.1 Acidimicrobiales bacterium | reverse complement strand
ATCAGTGAGGTCCTCGACCTACTGGTTGGCCCGGATGTGTTGGTCGAAGTCAGCGATGTCTTGGCGCCGCTGGTCTTGAGGTCCGCCGACACGGGGACCTTCACCGTGCTTACCATGCCGATCCGACCATTGCCATGACCGCTCCGGCGGTCGAGGGCGGCGCCATCACCAGGAAAAGGGCGTTGGGCGTTCTCTACGATCGCTCTTTCCGGCTGTACTGGACCGGTCAGACCCTTTCAGGCGCCGGCAATGCCCTGTCTTCGGTAGCGCTTGTGTTTGCTGCAATCAACCTTGGGCGCTCGACCACCGGCATCGGCCTCGTGTTGTTAGCTGGCCGCGTGCCGGTCATCGGACTTACGTTGGCCGGCGGCATAATCGGCGACCGGTACGCACGGAGACTTGTCATGATCGGCTCTGACTCAGTGCGCACTGTCGTCCAGGGCATCACGGCAGCACTGCTGCTCACCGGGCACGGCTCCATCGGCGGCTTGGCGGCGCTCCAAGCATGCTCAGGTGCGGCATCAGCGCTGTTCGGCCCCGCCTCGAGCGGCCTCGTCGCAAACCTCGCCCCGGCGGGACGGGCACGTGAGGCGAACTCAATGCTCTCAATGTCCAAGTCGGTTGCCCAGATCGGAGCTGTGGCCGCAGGGGGCGCCATCGTTGCCAGCCTTGGCGCCGGCGTAGCGTTTGCGGTTGACGCCGCCACCTTCGGCGCTAGCACGATCACGTTGGCTCTATGCCGTTCGCCGGCGCTCCAAGCCAGACCGAGGCAGGCCCGCTCCCCGGTGAGCCAGTTGGGGGAGGGATGGTCCGCCGTTCGCCGTCGCCCCTGGCTTGTCGCTTACACCGCCCACGCTTCGCTTTTCAACACCTTGGCGGTCAGCGCCTTGTTCGTCCTGGGCCCGGTGGTGGCGAAAAGACACCTCGGCGGCGCGCCCGCCTGGGCCGCCATTGGCGTCAGTTATGGGGCGGGGGCATTGGGCGGTAGTTGGCTCACCCTGCGCTGGGGCCCCGCACGGCCGGTGCTTGCCGCAATGGCGGTAAGCGTAGGAATGGCACCGCTGCTGGTACTGCTCGCCATACCGAGCGTCCTGTGGGCGGTGCTACCTGCAGCGTTGGTTGCCGGAGCTCAGGGGACGGTTTACAACACCCTGACTTCCGCCTGTTGCCAGGCGAACGTCCCAGACGAACTACTATCCCGTGCAAGTTCGCTTGTCTCTCTCGGCGCTCTCCTCGGAGCACCGCTCGGCATTGGGCTCGCCGGCGCTGCGGCTGACGCTGTGGGGACCAAACTAGTGCTCGGCGCCGGGGCGGCGTGGGCCGTGCTCAGTGCCGGTGCAGGTATGGCCCTGCCATGCGTGCGAGCACCTCTCCCCCTCGTGAGGGCAAGTACGCCGGCAAAGTTACCCAAATAGGGGGGTCTGGATTGAGAGCTTTGTACTCGATAACATCTATTCGACGCCCGCTACCGTCATTTACAGCAAATCGCGCTTTCGGCACCACAGGGCGCTAGCGACAAGCGACGCCCCGCTCAGAACGAACAGACCCCCAACAGCAACCAGCTGGCTCGGTGCCGCAACGTTCCCGAGTGGGCTCATGTACTGTACAAACCCACCAGAACCAAGCGAGAACGCCAGCACGGCTGCAGCCCAGCCGGGCACCAACGCCGCCACGGCACTGGCTGCGATCCCGAAGGTAGGCAGTACCGTGACGATTGTCGGCTGGACCACGATCACCCAGACCAGGATCACGGCCAAAGCCACACCCCAGGGCCGGAACAACATACCAACCAGGAACCCGACTGCGGCCAGGCTCGCACTGATCAGTAGGCCGATGCCCAGAGCTTGCAGGCATGTGCCAACGGACAGCCCGCCCACGGATTGCGACGTCATTACCGCTGCGACCATAGAACAGACGATCATGACTACAAACTCAAAGAGCGACGCGAACATCGCCAGGACGACGGCGGTCACTCCATGCCCCAGTACGGCCCGTGGGCGCCGTCTTCCGAATGACACAGCGGCAACAAGGGACCGGTGCTCCAGCGCGCTGGCCGCCGCCATCGTGCCGATGCAGCTACAGGCGGCGCTCGCGAGTAGGCCAACTCCCGTAAGGTTCAAAAAGGCCGCCGCCACCTGAGAGGGCAATATGCCCTCAGCAACCGCAGTGCCCTCCGGCGACCCCGTGCCCAGCATTAACGGCACAGCGTAGTCAAGCACTATTGCATAAACACCCGGCGCTATCACCAGCGCCACCATAAGCCGCCACCGCAAATGTGCCCACGCTCGCCACGGGAGGCACCGGGACGCCATCCGCCAGGATCGTCGGCCGCTCGCAACGGTTCCGAGCCTGGCCATCAAATCCAGCGCAGGTCGCCGGCGGCTACGAGCCGGCCAACCCAACAGCGCCTTCCGGCGACCCAGCCACAGCTCAACGCCAATGACGGCAACAATCACGCCGATCGCGTAGAAGCTCAGCCGCTCAACGGCGACGCCCACTGCCAAGGGTTGGTCGAAGCCACCACCCCCCGGGATCCCGAACGCATAAGCAAGCGTCGACGCACTGCCGATGGGAAGCCAGTCGTACAGCGGTCCGAAAATGCCAGGGGCGCGCCCGCCGCCCATCACGGCCAGTGCGCCTTCGACGAACTCTGTCCAGGCGAGGCACAGGACGACGGCTCCGGGAACTGTCCGAGCAAGGCCACCCAAAAGAGCCCCAAGGCTTGCGTAAACGGACGACGCCAATGCGATCGCGCCCGTTACCTCTAACATTGGCACCCAAGCTACGTGGCCGCCCTTTCCCCCGAGGGACGAGATCCCCCAGCCGGCGATAAGAACGGCTACTGCGTTTACGGTGCTCGCGATGCAGACAGTGGCCCACAGCGCCCCCAGCCGACCAGCGCCGGCCCGAGCACGCGATGCTCCAAGCAGCTGAGCCCCTGAGGCTACACCCGTCTGTATGTAGGTGGCTGTAGTTACTGATCCCAACAGCATCATCACCAGAGGCCCGAAGGACAACCATCCCACCCCTACCACGGCGGGCGTCTGGGCCAACGTTACCGTCGGCATTCCTCCCGAAAGTGCGCTGCTGCCTTGCACCAGAGGGGCCACGTCGTACGCGATGATGGTATAACAAGGGCAGAACACAATGAGGAGGCGGACGAGGGGCCAGGCCACCAGCACACGTATTTCCGCTGTCACCTGATGGACGAGCGCCCCGCGTTTAAGTGGCAGGACCTGGCGAGCCGAGAAGCTCACGACGGCGCTTTCGAGTGCCCCCAAGCCGCCAACCTCCGTGTCATGCTGCTCGCGAGCAATGCCTGACGGAGCTGTTCACCATCCCCCGAGCCTTCGCCTGTCATCACTTGGGCGGCGACATTGCCACCGTCAAGTATGCAGGCGCGGTCACATAACAGCTCGACTTCTTCCACGTTGTGCGATGCGATGAGCAGAGCCCGACCCTCGGAGCGAAAGCCCGAGATGAGCTGACGGATCGCCAGCTGGCCTGCCATGTCGAGGCCGTTCGATGGCTCGTCAAGAATAAGAAGCTCGGGATCCTTGACGATCGCTGCGCCCAAGGCCAAACGCTGCTTCATGCCCAGGCTGAAAGCGCCGTAGGTAAGACGGCTTGCATCCTCCAGACCTACGATCCTAAGTACCTCTCGAACTCGCGCCTGCCCAATGCCCCCGTACCTGGCCAGCAGTTGGAGATTGTGCTCAGCGGTCAGGAACGGGTAAAACCCGATGTCCCCCATCGCACCAAGTCTCCGCACAGCGCTTGGGCTGCCGGCCGGCGCTCCCAATATCTCCGCCGAGCCATCGGTAGCCTTGATCAAACCCTGGAGGACCCGGAACAATGTGGTCTTGCCGGCCCCGTTGTGGCCCATAATCCCGACGCTCTCACCCGGCCCCACAGATAAGTTCAGGGAGTCGAGTGCAAGGACTCCTCCTCTGTAGCGTTTACGCAACGCCACACACTCCACCGCCAGCGGCACTGAGGCCACGTATTCGCCTCCTTCAGGCAACCGTGATTATCCTCGCCCTCTGGGCCAGATCATAGCAGCGCCTCGAGCTCACAGGGCCCTCCTGGGCCTGGTGTCGCTCTCAAATCGACTTGAGCGAGTAGGCGGCGGTCGGCTGTTGCGCGTTTATGCGGGGCTTCTGAGGCCGGGCGGGTTACTCTCTCGACGCCCGTATTTTGCGTAGGGTGTCACTCACCCCTCGAGCCGTCCAGAAGCTCTCTGGTCGAATCTGCGTGCCCGGCATGTCGCGCCGTTTCATTGATCATGTGCAGCAGCACGAAACGCAGGTCGTGGCCCTCTGCCCAACTGTCCCGAGGTGAGGGCTGAGCCAAGGGCACGCAGCGAACTACCCTGTTGGTCTCTTGCGCCCTTTGCTCGTAAAGGCTGATGGCACTCTCCACCGAAAGCTCTGGCCCAGGCTTGAACTCGTCTTCACTGCGAAACACCGTTGCACCACAGAACCCCCCGTCGATCCACCTGCGCTCTACACATGTCAAGTGGTTCACGACTCCGATAAGCGAAATAAGGCGTCCTTCGGGCTGCCAGCGTGCCTGGACATCATCCAGGCCTTGCAACTTCCGGACCACCGCAGCGCGGAGGTAGCCGAGCCATTCGAGTAGGAGCTCCTTTTCGTCGCTGCGCCCCGACGGGACAGGCAAGGTACCGCTCTTGATCCTCCTACACTATTGTCCGCCACGTCGCCCCTCACGCCCCGGGGTCGTGCTTGGGTTGTTGGCCGACCTCCTCGAACCGGCCGTCTTTCCATTGCCACGACAGGGTCGCGAAGACATTCAGGCAGCACCTGGGTGCATTACCCTTCGCCCCGGCAACATGAATGGCGAACCCGCCCCTACGCACGGCGATGACGCTACCGCCCGCCGGCGCACCCGTGGGCGTCCATCCCTCTCTCAGACTAAGCACCACCTGCAGCAGTTTCGGTCCCGCCTTCGCAGTGCTATAGCTCAAGACCGAGCCCCACCCTGTCCCGTCCTCCCACAGGCACTGGACGAGGACAACGGTAACGTCGGGGCGACTGGTCCCCGGGATGCGTGCGGTGCCCAGGACACCTAGAGGCAACCCGTGGCAGTCAACCGGGTACTGAACCGCCCTGGATCTGATGGAGGCTCTGTTACTTGGTGAGGGCCAGCTGGTGGCTGGCCTGCTGGAGAGCATAGGCCGCTTCGTACTCGGCTGGGGGCACGTCGCCCAGGTAGGTGTGGAGCCTGGTGGTGTTGTACC